>NZ_JAUBVK010000001.1:0-48543 GCF_036705795.1 Microcoleus sp. ARI1-B5 | reverse complement strand
ATAATTGTTCGGCAATTGGTTCACGATAAAATAAGGCTTTCAGGATTTGAGATGGGAAATTTGAAAAGAAAAGGCACACTATGAATTCAACATCCACAATTGAAAATCCCAAATCCCCAGATGCCAAAATCGATCTGCGGGGGACTCCGTGTCCTCTGAATTTTGTCCGCACTAAATTGCGCTTGGAGCAAATGGCACCGGGTGCTGTTTTGGAGGTGTGGCTGGATGCTGGGGAGCCGATCGAACAAGTTCCTGATAGTCTGAAAATGGAAGGCTACCAGATTCTCGAAACTCAATTTGTCGCGGATGAGCCGGATTCCGGCTTTTTTGCGATGAAAGTGCAGCGCCCAGAACATAAGGAAGCAGGATGAGCCTGAATTCGTCCTCGATCGTCGGTACTGTAGTGGCTGTTCAGGCTAACTTCTACCGAGTCAGGTTAGATCCAGCAGCCGGCATTGACGAGAATATACCCCTGGCGGATGCTCCGACTCTGCTGTGCACTCGCCGCACTCGACTGAAAAAAATTGGTCAGCAGGTGATGGTGGGCGATCGCGTGGTGGTAGACGAACCGGACTGGACTGACCGCCGGGGTGCAATTTCTGAAGTCGAACCGCGCCGAACAGAACTCAACCGCCCGCCTGTCGCTAATGCCGATCGCATTCTCCTGGTTTTTGCCCTCGCCGAACCCGACTTAGACCCCGCATCATTAACTCGGTTTTTAGTCAAGGCTGAATCTACAGGTTTAGAGGTGAGTTTGTGTCTGAACAAATGCGATTTGGTGAGGGCCCAGGAGTTGGAACAGTGGCGCGATCGGCTTTCAGGCTGGGGCTACGAACCAATGTTTATTAGCGTTCGCAGCGGCTTAGGAGTCCAGGAAGCTGCGTCTAAATTGCAAAATAAAGTTTCTGTCAAAAAAGTAGCTGACCAGCATTTAGCGGACAAAAGAGATGGTTCTCTGTTGCATTCTGAGGATAATCCCCTAGTTGCAAATTCGGCCGCTCCGTTAGATTCATTAAATTCCGTACAAAATCCGTTGCCGAACTCGCTCCACAGCCACATCCCAGGGAAAATCACGATAATTTGCGGGCCTTCTGGGGTCGGCAAGTCCAGCTTGATCAACCAACTGATTCCGGCGCAGAAGCTGCGAGTGAGCGCTGTTTCTGGCAAACTCGGCCGCGGGCGCCACACGACTCGCCACGTCGAACTATTTGAACTCCCCGACGGCGGACTGCTGGCGGATACTCCCGGGTTCAATCAGCCGGCTCTCGAATGCGATCCGTCCGAGTTAGCTGAATATTTCCCAGAAGCTCGTCAGAGACTGGCTTTGGGTAGCTGTCAGTTTAGCGACTGTTCGCACCGAGATGAGCCTAACTGTGCGGTGCGGGGGGATTGGGAGCGCTACGAGTATTATTTGAATTTTCTGGAAGAGGCGATCGTCCGCCAACAAGCTCTGCAAAACTCCAGCAGCGCCGAATCGAGTTTGAAGCAGCAAACCAAGTCGGATGGTACGCAGCAGTACGAACCGAAGCTGCAAACAAAAAAATATCGCCGCTCTTCCCGCCGCCTGCAACACCAGTCGCTGCAAGATATGTGTCAAGAAGATTTAGAGGAATTCTGAGGAAGTCGCCACCCATGGCCCGCCCGAAGGCCGAAAATAGTACCGAGACTCAGCCAGCAACTGGATTTGACGCAGTAAGATACTTCTTTGCAGCCACAGGCGTCGGTAGGAAGACCCGGTTTGTTTAGTTACGAGTGCGTAAGTCGTGAGTACATTAATCGCTAAAATTAAATGGCCGATAATTTGTTAAAAAAAGTAGAACAGAAGCAAAAGTTAGCGGGTACAGCAGGAGCAACAATATTGTGAATATTCAAGAACTGTTTCAAAAAGGTGGGCCCGCCATGTGGCCCCTGTTGGTGTTATCGATTCTGTCTGTCAGTACAATTATCGAGCGCTTGTGGTTCTGGGCGAGCCTCTTGAGCACAGAAAAGCAGATAGTTAACCGCATTCTCGAAGCGGCCCGCAGCGATTGGGGGGCAGCTAGCGAGATTGCTAGACAAGCTAACCGACAGCCGATCGGGCGATTTCTTTCTGCACCCCTGCGGCTGTACAATCCCGAACCAGATTTATTTCGACTCGCACTCGAAGCCGCAGCCGATGAAGAGCTGGCTTCGATGCGCCGCGGCGACAAAATCTTAGAAGCTACGATCGCTCTCGCCCCTTTGCTGGGCTTGCTGGGAACAGTTTTGGGCTTGATTAACTCGCTCAGTTCGATCCGTCTGGGCGACATCGGCACGGCGGCAACCACTGGGGTGACTTTGGGGATTAGCGAGGCGCTGATCACTACTGCTTCTGGGATGGTAGTAGCAATTTTTACCTTGGCGTTTTATCGGATATTTCAAGCTTTTTTGTTCAACCAGGCCAAAATATTTCGCAAAGCTGGCAATGAAATGGAATTGCTTTACAGGCAATACTGGCCTGCGGCTAATGCTAAGGGTCGATCGCCCGGCGCAGAATACAGCAATTCTTCCTTTGGTTCCGATGGTTTGAACAGGCGTTCTCTCAATTCTCAAGAATCGAGCGAACGTCTCAGGGAGCCGAAATTGAAAGGTTCCGATCCTGATGTTGATTCAACTTCTAATAATTAGAACAATGGAGAACTGATGAAGATTCACTTAGATACTCCTGCTGAAGAGGCTCGGATTGAATTGGTGCCTTTAATTGACGTGATTTTTTGCATTCTGACGTTTTTTTTGCTGGCGGCTTTGCAACTGACTCGCCAGCAAGCAATTAATGTCGATTTGCCGAAGGCGAAGACGGGACAAACGCAGATGCGAGAGATGCTGATTGTCAGCATTGACGATTTTGGGCAAACTTATATCGACCAATTGCCTGTTAATTACCAACAGCTCGATCGAGTTTTAAAGACTTTCCACAACAAAAATCCTGCCGGGTTGACGGTGTTGTACGCCCCTCAAAATGCTAAATACGCCAAAGTTGTGGAGGTTTTAGACAAATTGCGGGAGGTAGGGGGCGATCGAGTGGCCCTAGCAACTCTTCCTAGTTCGGCTCCCGGACCGCAGCCGAATAATACCTCGCTTCCCAATTCTGGGATTCCTGCGGCACCTTCGGGCAATTCGGCTCAACCCCTGCCGTCTCCCGTGGCTCCCGGACAGCAGCAGTTCAATCCCAATCGGTTTCAATCTCCTCTGGCTGCTCCGGGGCAGCAGCAGTTCAATCCCAATCAATTTCAATCTCCTCTGGCGGCTCCCGGACAGCAGCCTAGCAACTCTGGCGCAAATCAGGGCATTCCACCGGTTTCGCCTGCACCCACTGCCCCCAATTTCAGGCCCGGAGCGGCCGCTCCACCACAGAATGTCCCTGACTCCAATTAGTTAGAAGTTCGGCGTACTCGCAGCGTGCGGGATTTAAGAGATGTAGCGGATTTAACGAATGGATGTTGAGGGTAGAAGTCCGAAAAAAGTTAGGCAAAGGATTTTTTAACGGATACAAGGAAGAAGGAAGAAGCCAGAAGAGAAAAATAGAAATTCTCCCGCTCGGACACTCTCGGGCTCTCGGGCTCTCCCCATCTCCCACTCGGACACTCTCCTTCTCCCCTCACCCCCTCCCGGAGAGAAGCTTCGTGCGAGTTGGTATAAATAGCTTCAATTATTTTGGTTCGTACTGAGCCTTTTTTCTCTTGACAAGTAGATAGAGTGGTATAAGCCTGCGGAAGGAACTTTTGCAGACCTCCCGCCATCTCTATGATTAAGTTATTTCTTGGGACAGATGGTACTTTTGTCAAATCATTGTTACCTTTTGTAATATACTAAAGCGAGATGGGCTTGCGGGGCATCCTGAAACCAAGAGCCGATCGCTGAAGCAACTTACAGAAACAACTTACAAATCTGGTTGATCCAGGTTTTCACTTCGTCAAGTTACCTTTACTTACAGAGGAATCTTTAGTCATGAGCCAACCTGCAGAATTGTCTTTGGAGCAGCAATTTAGCCTGTGTTCCTTCAAAACACAGGTAAGTGACATGAGCCGCGAACAAGCTCAGGAGTTTTTGGTCAAGCTTTACGAGCAAATGATGTTGCGCGAAACCATGTACCGCCATTTTCTCAAACACCACTGGGGATTAGAACCCAATCCAGGCGTTGAATAGGTGAGAGTCGCAGTCGGCGACCTCCGTCTCTTACTCTCTTCCCTCAGGCGGAAAGGAGTTGGGGGTGATGGGGCGTCACTCGAAGGTAAAAGGTAAGAAGATCCTAAGAGCCCGACACGGATATACGGATAAACACAAAGGTTAAAGGCATTTGGTGGAAACAATTTTTAGAGACTGATCTAGAACTCATGTTCTGGTCTGTAAATCTCGCACTTGGTTTTTTTGTTGATTTTACTAAAGGTGGGGAACAGTCTCGGCAATAGTTCGATCGACGATCGCAGCACAAAGCAACAATAATTTATCGCTCCGCCTCTCAAAAAATTTATAATTCTCGACAACTATATTTTTTTAACTAATAAATTAAAACCACAAATTCGTAGACTGGCAAGCATAAATTGACAATATGTAATTGCCAGAAGTGCAAATTTTGGATGCGGCGAGCTTAACACTTCACTACAACTCTTAATGTCCTGTAAAGTCAGATTTGCAGTGTCTACTTTTATAGTAAGCGATTGTGGGAGCACGATATCAATAGCGCCCGAATCGCTGCTACCCCTCTCAAGTTGCAGCGGATCGGTTTGAGCAAGAATTGAGCAAGTCGGACATCACAAGGCGATCTCCGACCAGCAAAACCTTTAATTTTCTACTCAAGTCCCAGAACTCGCAACTTGTAACTCTAGGAAGAGTTATTCCGACTGACGTTCCAGAGTTGCCTCCATCGTACTCGTCAAGTAATGACCGGACATGATGCCGCTAGATTGGTAGTAGCGGTTGTCATCAACGCGGTGAAGGGTATCAAAACCCGTCCGCCGCTGGCGTTCGTCTCCCAGTACCCAGTAACGCTGGACGATCGACTGGGGAGCAATCCAACCTTCGCCCTCGACGCGGCCGAGTTCGCTGTGTTGGAGTACAAAAGTATACTGCCGCTCATCGCTGTTGAGGTGTCCTCGGTACTGCAAAATAATCTCTTCGCGATCGCCTCCTGGAAACACGAGCTTCGTCACCATACTGAACCAATCTGTTCGGTTCCAGCTCACTAAAGTTTTGCCTTTCACCGTAATTGGCACGCCATTGCGCTCAATCCAACTTCCTTCGAGCGTCCATTGGCCAGATTCCATTAAAAACGTGTGAGCCACAGTGCTGTTCCTATGCTTTTCCTGCTGGCTACAATGCTGGTGCAACAACGCACAGCCGTTGTCCCTCAGACTCTATGCTATCATGCCCAACTGTGCCAACAAGAGTTAATTTCTCCTAACAGAACCGGTGCGCAAGCACCAGTAACTTGAGGCAGATTGCCGGGAATACCCCGAACTCGCCATGCGGCTAAAACCGCGAAAGCGATCGCCTCTTTAAAATCTACACTCAAGCCTGCCTCAGAAGTAGTCAACACTTGCACTGGATGCAATTGTGCTTGCAATCGGCGTTTTAAGTAGAGATTGTGGCTGCCGCCCCCGCACAGTAAAACTCGATCGGGCATCTGCGGCAAAAAAGTTTGGTAACTGTGAACGATCGAAGCAACAGTCAATTCTGTCAGAGTAGCCAGCACATCAGCAGGACTGAGGTTGTAAGCTTGAGCCTCGACCAAACAACGGTTAAAATAGTCTACACCAAATAACTCTCGCCCTGTAGATTTGGGCGGTGCTTGGAGGAAAAATTCTTGCTGTAGCCAATCCTCTACTAAAGCTTGACAGGGAGCCCCGCTTGCCGCCCAAGCTCCATCTTCGTCACAAGTTTTAGTTCCGTCTGAGAAGTGCTGCACTGCCAAGTCTAACAGCGAATTTGCAGGCCCGGTATCCCAACCCAAGATACCATCCCCTCCATGGGAAACCACAGACTTGTCCGCCAATTCCTCCTCTTTCCGGGCAGGAAGATAAGTAAAATTGCCAATTCCACCGAGATTTTGGATGCAGAGGTTGCGGTTGGGTTCGGCCAGCAGGCAAGCGTCAACTATTGGGACTAAGGGCGCTCCTTGACCTCCTGCTGCTATATCTGCCGATCGAAAGTTGCTCACAGTAGTAATGCCTGTCAATTGCGCGATTAGCGCGCCCCGCCCGAGTTGCCAACTGTAACCCATTTCATATCCTGGGCTTGGTGCAGCAGCAGAGCTTCTCCTTTGCGTATTCCCAGGCGGTCGGTGGTAGACGGTTTGACCGTGAGAGCCGATTAATTCTGCTTTATCATATCCTGATTGAATAGTCAAGGCCGCCGTGGCAAATTCTTGGGCGATCGCATCATCTAATTCGGCGAGTTCAGCCATTGACAAAGCTGAGCCGCTGCAAACCGAGAGAATTTGCGATCGCAAATTAGCCGGATAAGGGAAAGTCTTGCCTGCGAGCAAGTTCACTTTCAAGTCTGTTTGAGAACCGATCACATCCACCAAAGCAGCATCAATGCCATCCACCGACGTGCCGCTGATCAAACCGATAACGCGAACCATTCCATTTTAGATTTTAGATTTTAGATTGGGAGATTTTTTGATTGGGAGATTGGGAGATTTTTTGATGGGGAGATTGGGAGATTTTTGAGAGATTTGGGGATTTGAGATTTGAGATTTGGAGATTTTGAGGTGCGCTGCAAGCGCGAGGAGATTATTTGAGGTCGATCGTGACGATCACCACAGTAATATTGTCCCGTCCCCCTTTATCCTTAGCTGCTTCAATCAAAGCAGTTGCAGCGCCCTCGCAGGCGCGAATCGACTTGAGAGGCGAAGCAATCAAAGGATCGGAAAGTTCCTCAGTCAAACCGTCGCTGCACAGCAGCAAGCGATCCCCGGGCTTTACATCCACCGGCAGAATATCTATCTCGCGCAAATCATCGCGGCCCAAACACTGGGACAAAACGTGACGCCAAGGATGACTGCGAGCCTGATCCGGAGTCAGGGCCTTTCTTTTCACAGCCTGAGCCACCCAAGTCTGGTCTTCAGTAATCCGATCCAAGTGAGATCCGTGCAGTCGGTACAAGCGAGAGTCCCCGACATTAGCGCACCAAGGTCGGCCCTCATCCCTAAAGATCAGAACCACAGCCGTAGTCCCCATATCAGCACGCTCGGGATGTTCGAGCTGATCCGTCAAAATTGCTTGATTGGCAATTAACAAAGCCTTTTCCAACAACAGCGGAGAATCTTCAGGCCCTTCCCAATTTTCGATCAAATAAGATTGAATCGCCCCAGTCGCAATCCGACTGGCTTCTTGACCTCCCGCGTGTCCTCCCATGCCGTCGGCCACTATGAAAAATCGCCCGTCAGGGTCTATGTAGTACGAATCCTGATTTACGGAACGAACTAGCCCTGTGTCTGTCTTACCTGCGAAAGAGCGTTTCATAGATTGGGTGATTGGACTCATCGAACTTCTAAAGTAGATACAACTCGGGCAACTTTGTATACCGACAATTCTCAAAATTTGAATGAAACTTAAAATTGCTTCTGATATTTTTAACTACATCTCAGAGAGCAGAGATATCTTATCAAACATCATTAGCCAAGTCGCTAATCAAGGTGTTATCCCCAATTGCCACGATCGAATTTTCGCGACTCTGAGTGAAATCTCTCTTGATTTCCTATTGGTAGGATAGACATTTAAAGTTCAAAAAACTACCAATTTTTATCGGAACTTTCCCGCCTTTTGTGCAGGTATTTGAAGTGTATTCCTCAGTTATTCTGGTCTCAGTTATTCTTAGCATTTTGTCACCGTAGCGGTGACATAAATGTTTTAAGGTTAGAGAAAACTTAGAGAATGCCTAGGTCATTATTGCACGAGCCGTTTGTTAAATTTTCAAAATCTCTGGTCAGCAATGCAAAACTTAACATTCGATCGGAACTTTTCGCGGTACGAGTATTTAAAGTCTAGTCCGGTCGATCGACTATTCCGGTCGATCGACCGAACTGCGGATTTATGGGAATCTGTTACGACATCCGATCCAAACGATCGATCCGCTTGAGCAAACGCAGCAGAGCCAACCCTGCACCCCCCGCCAGCACTGCCACAGCGACAGCCGGCCAGAGTTGATTGCTGACAAACAAAATTGTCGCCGACAAAGTAAAAGCACTCATCAGCAAAGCATAATTCGTGCCCATTTGAACGCTGCTCATCCGGCGCATCAACCGCTCAGCTTCGGCCGAACGGACGCGAATCCGCAAATCTCCCTGTTCGAGTTTATCAATAGTCTCCTCAATCCGGCGGGGCAAAGCTAGGGCAGTCGAACTCACCTGAGCCGCCTGACGGCCAATTTCGTTAAAAATGCTGCCCGTTGCATCAGTGCCATTTCCATTAGTCATAAGCTGCATGGCAAAAGGTTGTGCCACCTCCATAAAGTTAAACTCGGGATCTAAGCCTCGGCCTACCCCTTCAATCGTCGAAAAAGCTCGCATTACAAAAGTAAAAGTAGCTGGGAAGCGAAAAGGTTGGTTGTAGGTAATATCGTAAAGGTCGTCGGTAATCGCGCTCACCGACTGCTCTTCAAAAGGCTTGTCCATGAAGTTATCCAGCATATACTGGATGCTGCGGCGCACCGGACTCATATCGCCCGTAGGCACCAAAGCTCCCAAATTGATTAGAGAATCCATAATCCGCTGTCCGTCCTTGGAAGCAATGCCGTAGAGAGTTTCCATCAGTCCTTCGCGGACGTTCGACTGGATTTGCCCCATCATGCCAAAATCGTAGAAAATCAGAGATCCGTCAGCACTAACAGCGATATTGCCGGGGTGTGGGTCAGCGTGGAAAAAGCCATCGTTGAGCAACTGCCGCAAGTAAGCTTTCGCGCCCAACTGAGCGATTAATTTGCGATCGATCCCGGCCGCTTCCAAAGCTTCGTAGTGGCTGATTTTAATCCCCGGCAGGTATTCCAAAGTCAGCACTCGCGGAGCCGCGTACCGCCAATAAACCCTCGGCACGCGCACCCAGTCGCAGTTGCTAAAATTGCGGCGAAAAGTATCAGCATTGCGGCCTTCATGGAGATAGTCAATTTCCAGCCACAGAATGCGGCAGCATTCCTCATAAATCCCGCTCCAATCTCGGCCGCGGCCCCACTTAGGATGGTTTTGAAAATAGCGAGCAATTCCCTTAAGAATTTGCAAATCGATCTCGAACAGCTTCCGCAGTCCGGGGCGCTGCACCTTAACTACGACTTCCTGGCCCGAATGCAGTTGAGCTTTGTGTACCTGACCCAAACTGGCAGCAGCCAGGGGCACCGGGTCAAAGCTGCGGTAGAGTTCCTCAACTGTCTTGCCCAAATCTTGCTCGACAATTACCTCTAACTGCTCGTAGCTGAAAGCAGGCACTTTATCTTGCAGTTTAGAAAGTTCCTCGACAAACTCTGCGGGGAACAAGTCAGCGCGGGTGGAAAATAATTGTCCGACTTTAATGAAAGTCGGGCCCAAATCCAAGAGTGTTTCTCGAACCCAGATAGCTTGAAAGCGCCGTCTGGCAACTTTCTTTTCCTCAGTGACACCTCCCCAGTAGCTCCAATTTTTGCTGTCGAGCCACAGCGAAGCCAGCCAGAGCAAGACAAAGGCCCAAATGTCGAAGAAGCGACGCTGCCGGGAGTATTTTTCGCGATTCCAGCGATAAGCTTTACTTTTGTAAGATTTACCAGCAGTTTTTGGCTCATCGGCGTCGCCAGTGCGCTTGGAGGAGCGCTGGCGATTAACAGAGTCATCAAGGAGAGCAGACACTTGGGTTCCCAAATTGCTTATTTTATGTTGTTGCTTTGATGGCAGGTAGGAGCGCAGGAGCGCATCGAAGAGCGCTCGCGTAGCAGTAAATAGTTGTGGCGCTCGCGTAGCGCAGCTATCCCGACCAAGAATCGCCCTTTCTTAGGGCAAACTGCTGCGGTAGCGCTGCAATTGCGATCGCACCAGGGCGACTTCGGCGCGCAGCTCGTCAATCGTTACTTGCAAGTCGGCGGGATGGATGTCTTGAATGGTAGTGGTGCTGGTGGTTGCAGTGCCAGTTCTGGTCTGCATCGCCTCATCTGCTGCTCGAGAGGCCCGTTCCACAACTCGATCGGTGAACTGTCGCAGGCGTTCTCTTTGTTCGGCGTCAAATTTGCCGAGTTCTGAGAAAGCGTTAGTTGCCGCGCTTTCTAATTGCTCGTATAGTGCTTCGGCAACTGCTCTGCCTACAAAAAAAGCATGAACTGGGGGTTTACTCATAAAAAAATCTCTGTGCGCTTCCGCAACAAATTATAACTTGATTCTCCCCGATGGTGCTTGTTCCCAAAGAAAGGAAGTTTGCCGGAAACGATCTACTGCCCGGAGCGGGGCCGGGAAACAAACAACTTTTTTCAGGGTTGGCGATCGCATGACCCCGATCGCATCCGGGCTGCCACCTCGACCACCGCTTGGATTTTCCGAGCCCTTGTGGCTTGCTCTTTTCTCAACCTCGTAGGTTTGGCCAAGCAATGCGCGACATCACATAATTTGTGCGCCCGTGCCTATATTTTAACATATTTATTATAAATAATCAAAGGTTTATACATTTTTTTCCAGCACGCAATCAGCAGGACGATGGAATAGGAAATATGCGATCGAGTCAGGTCGAGGCTGTTGGAATTTTCCGAGTCTCTCGCAAACCTGCGAGATAGTCGGTGGTTCGGAACGGTGTTATTTAATCCACAATCGATCGCATATTTGCTGGCTCATAAAATCAAATATTTGTCCGCACTTTTAACCTACAAAAATAATTTTAATTGGTCGCAGGTTCAGGAAAAGGCACAGTCGGTTCTGCCACAGGGGGCGGCGAGTTTGGGGCGATCGAACTATCCCAATTGCTGCCGCTTTCGCTTGGTATGGGCGCGATAGCCGACGATCGCACAGTCGGGGAAGCTAGTGCTGCCGGCGCCGATTCCGACGGTGGCAAGGTTTCAGCACTCTTCGCCACAGGCGGGGGGGGTGCGGGGGGCGAGTAGGTGGGCGGTTCGGGCGGCAGGGGCGCAACTTCCGGTACCGGTGCGGATGCTGGTTGGGGTTCGGGTTCGATTTCGGTTTCGGTTTTAGGCTCGGGAATCGGGGACTCAGAAGCCTGCGGTTCGGGCTCCGGCGTCGGGGATGCTGAAGGTTCCACTTGGGGCTCAGGGGCGGGAGTTTCCGGGCTTGGGAGTTCGGAAGGTTGTCCGAGGGCTGCTGAGGGCTCGATCGGTTCGGGTATGTTGCTGCTGTCTTTTGTGGGTTTGGGGCGCTTGTTGAGTTCGATCGGGGCCAGAGGGCTGCTTTCGACAGACGGCTGGCCGAACATCGGCCCTGACAAATCGCGGGATTTGAGCAAATCTTCGAGAGATGGGAAGGACTGAGTTTTGGGCCCATTGTTGCTGACACTGATGCTGTTGTAGCGCCAGGCCAAGTCAAAACCCATCCAGCCTGCAATTGCAGCCGTTACGACAAACGCCAGCAAAGTCAATTGCGGCGGGGGAGGTGCGGGCAATCGCAGACTTTGCTTGCCTGTTCTCTCTACTGATACTCGCTCTGTTTCTTGCAGCATAGTAAGCCAATTTTCCACTGTCTGGGGGCGGTTCTGGGGGTCGGTTTCGAGTCCCTGAAGGATTGCTCGCTCGATTCTGGGGCTGAGGTTGGGCTGAAATTGCCGCAAAGAAGCCAGAGGAATTCGATCGCGCAGGGGTGCTGCTACGGGCGCTACGCCCGAGAGCAAGTAGTAGAGCGTGGCGGAGATCGCGTAAACATCTGTGGCCGGTGTACATTTACCGTCATAGAGGTATTGTTCGATCGGCGCGTACCCCGCCGAGAGCAAGTTACTGTGGGTTTGCTTGGTGCCGGCGGTAAAGTCGCGCGCAATGCCGAAGTCTATCAACATTACTAGATGAGAATCGGCTCGCCGGATCGTATTTTCTGGCTTGATGTCTCCGTGTACCAATCCGCTGTGGTGAACTTTACTTACGGCTGAGGCTATTTGCCGAATGTAGTGCAGGGCCACTTCTTCTGGCAGTGGCTGCTCTGTTTCTACTATTTGGGCGAGAGTTTGGCCGGGAATGTAGTCCATCGCGATAAAAGACTGTCCGGCTTCTTCAAAAAAGTCGATTACCCTGACGATGTTGGAATGCTGGCACTTTGACAGGCGTTGGGCTTCGGCAATAAACTGCTGCTGAAACTGGGCAGATGCTGGGTGTTGGCGCAGACTTTCGTTGAGGGTTTTGAGTACGACGGTTTGGTTTAATTGGGTGTGGGTAGCTCGGTAAGTGATGCCGAACCCTCCTCTGCCTAAAGTGGCGTTGATTTGGTATTTGCCCTTTTGCAGGACTGTTGGTGGCGCTAAGTTCATCTTTAGTTGATGCCGGTTCCCAAACTATGCTACCGCCTTTGGGTTATTTCGCTTTCTTTGGGGCGCTTGGTTCGATCGACAATCTGCGCCCTAGTTTTGGAGCTCTTCTGAGCCATATCATCTTTGCATCCCCGCGTCATTTTATCTGTAGCAGGCGTCTTAAAACTTAACACAATATTTTTCCAATAAAAATCCCGCTCTTGTGGAACGGGAAAGCCATCAGGGTGCATCTATATGATATGACTATAACTTCTGGGGGGTATAACCCCTCTTTGCTTTATCAACTCTTTACGATTCGCAGCTTTATGTAAATATTTAGGTTTTTATTTGACTTGCCAGCACTGTCATGGTATGCAGATGCGTCATATTTACAAAAATAAAAAAGTAATACCCATTTCAGATAAGCTTAAGCTAGGCTTGACGAAGCAAAGGTAACTCAATCTGAATTATCATCAGACACTATAAAAGCAACTAATCATAACTATGGAATTTAAAAAAAGACATGAAGAAGACCTGAGAATAGTTCCCACACTTGAGGAAGCTATTAATCATTTTTCCCAAAGATGGCCTGATGTTAAAAGCAATTGTAGTTCCAGTCCAGTATTTATATTTTCTGCTGGTTGGAGGTCAGGTTCAACCCTTTTGCAAAGGTTAGTCATGTCATCTGGTTCTATTATCGTATGGGGTGAACCCTACGGCCGTGCAGGATTAATAGATTATTTGTCTAGCCCCATCAAAGCAATTACTGATACTTATCCTGCTGCTGAATGGTTTATTAATGAAAATTTTAGTGATAGCACTTCAGTTTCTAGCTTAGCAGGTGAATGGATTGCCAACCTTTATCCCGATATTAATTGGTTACTTGAATCTCATCTTGCATTCCTGCTCAACTTTTTTGAGAAGCCTGCAAAGGAAAGAGGTATTTTGCGATGGGGGCTAAAAGAAGTGAGGCTAACTATCGATCATGCTATTTACTTAAAATGGCTGTTTCCCCGGGCTAAATTCCTTTTTTTGTATAGGAATCCTTACAATGCTTATGGTTCTTATCAGGGATTTTACTGGTACAAAAAATGGCCAAACGAGCCTGTATACACACCCGAGCAATTTGGTTTGCACTGGCAAACATTACTGCAAGGATACATCACAGATAGTCATAAAGTAAATGGGATGCTCGTCAAGTATGAAGATTTATGCGATGAAAATTTTGATTTTTCGGCTTTAGAAAGCTTTTTGGAACTCAAGCTCAATAAAAGCACCCTTGAAAAAGTTATATACAGCACAAAGCGTCAGGCTTCGCCAGAAGAACTGAAAATATTAAATAGTGTCGTAAATCCTCTAGCTACAGAGCTTGGTTATCAGTACCCAGAAAGTGTCTGATGATAATTTTAGGCGCTAACTTACCTCTATAGTAACTGGAGGTAATAATCGCGACCAACTATACAATCAAATTGTTCAACGAAGTATTTTAGTGAAAAATTAGATATCTGCCTAACTCCTCTGAACTTTAATCTCCCTTACCGTGCTTCGGCAAATGGTGCAGCAAATACCATAACACGGCTATATTTGCGATAAATACCGCTAACTTAAGTACGGTGACACCCTGAAATAACTCATATATTTCGGGCGGGATACTGATGCCTACTAGCACTAAAACTAAGATTGTTGCCCAGCCTTTTTCGTACCACAAACCAACCGCTTCAACAGCAGTTAAACCTGCATAAAGTCCGGCTGCCAGCCCGCTAAATAGTAAGGTTTTAGGCTTAATAATTAGAACTTTGTCTAATAAAATTTCAATAATTTTTAGTTGGCTTTCTAACAAATAAGATTCGGAAAAATTCTCCAATGCTTGATGATTATTGAGTGCTAAAAGCAAAGCGAGCGAAGTTAATGTCAAGAGGGCGGCGACAAAGCTTTTGTAAAGTACAATTGCCATTAAACCAGGAGGGCGCTGTTTTTTCACGTGAATTAGGGAAAGATCGATAATGTGCGATCGCAAGAGTGAAGGAAGTTCGGCAACGGATTTTTTAACGGATTTAACGGATGAAATAAGGAAGTTAGGCAACGATCAATGTACGGAATTTAACGGATAGTAAAAGTTGAGTATGGTGTGTCAGCAATTAGCTAATCAATTATACAAAAAATAACCCGCTGCTAACACACACCTTACTAAGCTTGAGGATAACGTTGTGCTAAGAAAGAGATGGCAGCAGCCCGATCGCCCAAATCGCCATCCAACGCAGCCGCCAACAAATCATCCAACATCCGTTTAAACCCAGGCCCGGGCTTGTAACCCAAAGCCTTCAAGTCGTTGCCGTTTAAAGGCGGCTCAACATTCGCCCACCTGGTGAGGTATTTCCAAATCTGGCGGCGGGCACTTCGGGGACTTTGGAGGGCGATCGCAATTAACAGCGGCAACTCATAATTCCTCAACAGAAACACCAATTGACTCGGCAACTCGCACTTCGGCAAATTCTCTGCGAGCTCCTTATTTCCGGCTTCCAAAAGTTGCAGCCGCTTAATGCTATCAGCGGGTAACTGAAGATTTGCAGCCACCTTACCGCGATATTCCGGTGCTAAATAAGCGATCGAAACTTCCAGCCGCATCAGCCAATCGGGAATATTGATAACTGGGAATTGGTAATCGGGAATTGGGAATTGGGAATTGGTAATTGGGAATTGGGAATTAATCTTCCTTATTCCTTCTTCCTTATTCCCTCTTCCTTCTTCCTGATTCCCTCTTTTCTCCTCCTTCTTCCTGACATCCGTTAAATCCGTTACAGAATCCGTTGCCGAACCTTCTTCCTTCTTCCTTCCTCGGAAACACCGATCGAGCAAACGCAGCCGGCGCCATAACTCCCGATCCAAATCCAAAGTAGGATGAATGCAGCGCAAAGCCTGCAAATCTCCCAGCATTTCCAAAGCCACCTGCCAATAAGGAGCTTGCAAAATGTACTTCAACTCACTTTTGAGCCGAGTTTCCAAAGCCGGAGCTCTGCCGTTTTCCCCCTGAATGCGGTAATAAATCCCGCTTTCCAAAGCGTGGCGGATGTATCCTTCCGTCTGCGGCTCAATGTCAAATCCCAGCCGCACCGCAAACCGCACAGCCCGATAAATGCGCGTCGGATCTTCGATAAAACTGTTAGCGTGCAAAACTCGAATTTGCCGCGCTTCCAAATCCCGCAAACCGCCAAAAAAATCTAACAATTCGCCGCTGCGGGGAACACCCAACCGCACAGCCAGCGCATTAATTGTAAAATCCCTGCGGTACAAATCTTGACGGATAGAACTCGCTTCAACTTCGGGATTTGCAGCCGGATAAGGATAAAATTCAGTACGAGCCGTAGCGATATCCAGCCACAGCGAGCCGAAAGCAGAGTCTTTGTGCCACAGCAGCGCGGCGGTTTGAAATTGACCGTGAACGTCTAAACGCGAGTCTGGGTAAAGCTTTTGCAGCGCTGAGGCTAATTCGACTCCGGCACCGGAATCGTCGGCACCGCAGTTTCCATCGACTACCAAATCAATATCTGTTAGCGCCAGTTTATCATCCGCCGCTAAGAGCAAATCCCGGACTGCTCCGCCGACAATATAAAGTTGCCAGCCGCGCTCTCGGGCAATATTGGCAGCGATCGACAATAATTGCCATAATTCGCTACTAATGCCCGATCGCAACAACTGCTCAACCGATTCAGATACAGGATAATCGGACAATTGAGAATTACTGCCCCTATCTCGCGCTTTTTGCTGGTGCAATTCCCGCAATACGTCAGTGCGAGTCACAATTCCCACGAGTTGGTTGTTTTCCAATACCGGCAAACGCCCGATATCGTATGTCACCATTAAAGCTTCAATTTCTGGCAGCAAGGTATCCGGGGCGATCGTTTTTAGCTGCGGAGTCATGTAACCCTTAACCGGGGCGTGACTGAAACCGTGGTGCAGGGCAATATCAATGTCGCGGCGGGAGATAATGCCTGCCAGCCGATCGCCCGCATCGACCACTGACAGCCCGGAATGTCCGTAGCGCAGGAGGATACGGTGAGCCTCTCCCACGGAGGTTTCCGGGCGAATGCTCCGCACTGGAGAGGACATTAACTCGCGGGCGGTGGGAGGGTGGGGAATTTGAGCTTTGAGGGCGTCGGCTAATTGATTTAAAGTTAGCAGCGGATCGACATCTCGTACAGCTACGGAAGCGGCGCGGGCGTGGCCTCCACCGCCGAGGGGTTTGAACAATTCGCTGAGGTTTGTGCTGGAAATGCGCGATCGACCGATAATAGCTAAGCGGTTGGAAACTGCGGATTCAGAGATGTTGCGGCTGCTGTCGTTTTCGCTAAATTTATAAACGTTACCTAACAGCAGAGCATCGGTTTCAGTCAAATCGAGCAAGCGAGATGCTAGCGCCGAAAGTCCGGGAACATAGGCATCAGTGGATAGCAGCACCCAAGCTACTGTATAACCGTGCAAGGTTTGCGATCGCAAATTATTCAGCGCTTCCTTGAGCAAATCCTGCAATTGAGGAGACAAACCGGGTTCTACATATTCAGCGATTACCCGCAAACTCGCTCCTTGTTCCATCAACCAGGCCAAAGCCATTGCATCTCGCCCGGTTGCGCCGTCGAAGGTGAGGGAACCTGTATCGACGTGGATGCCGAGGGCCATGACTGTTGCTTCCGAAGGCTGCAGGCTGGATGTTGTATCGCCGTTTTCGGCTGAATTTTGGAGTTTTTCGCGGAGTTTTTCGACAATTAATGTGGTGGTGGCGCCGACTGCTTCAATCTGTGTCACCGTGGCGGGGATGTCTAAATCGGCTTGCAGGTGGTGGTCAAAAACCGCTATTTCGTTGATGTGCGGCAAATCCAGCCATTCGGCGGCTTTTCCCAAGCGATCGCGCTCGGAGGCATCTACTATAGTAATCGATCGAATTTGTTGCGGATTGACCGATCGGCGTTCGATCAGCGGGTACTCGTCGCGGTGCAGCGCCAAAAAATCCCGCACCGTCGGGTGACACCCGCCTGTGAGCACGATCCTGCTACCGGGGCGCAGCACGCAAAGTCCCACGGCTGCGCCCAAGGCGTCAAAATCTGCTGTTGTGTGGCACAAAACTAAGTCCATAGCCGAAAATCCCGCATCTCTATCTCACACATTAGCAATTTCTGGCGATCGGACATCGGGCGATCGGGCTGTAACCATTGGTTTCAGCTTAGCCCGAAAGACCGCCAGGGGTTGAAACCCCGGGCTAATAGCGAAAGTCCTCTGAAGAGGACTGATGAGTTCAAGAGTCCTCCTCGCTGTGGACTTCAGCTTAGCCCGAAAGACCGCCAGGGGTTTCAACCCCTGGCTAATAGCGAAAGTCCTCTGAAGAGGACTGATGAGTTCAAGAGTCCTCTTCAGAGGACTTCAGCTTTGAGACAGGGGTTTCAACCCCTGTCGGACTAATGGTTTGACCTGATTGTTGACACGGCTTTGGGCTTTAACTTAACCTTTCCAGTTTTCTGTGCAGCAGCGAACAATGATAAAATTGGTAAAAATCTCAAGAGCCGTCGGCGCCTGGCAAGCGCAACGCCCGAATTTGCACGGTCTCTTTCGTATCAATCTACCGACAATCTCTCGATCGACCATCGGGATACTGTCAGTCGATTTTAGATTTTAGATTTTAGATTTTAGATTTAATCTACAGATGAATCTGCGAGCTTGAACCTTCGTCTAAAATCTTGAAATTATCCCGACTCTAGTCTGGGAATTACACCCATTTTGGGGCGGGTCAAAAACTCTAATCTGGAATGTTTCTCCAGGTTGTGACCAACTATTTCTCGTCAACGCACGGCTATATCGAAAGGAGAAAAAATGTTATCAATTCTGTTTCAATTGGTTTTACTGGCTCTGGTACTGCTGTCTTTTGTAATGGTGGTTGGCGTTCCAGTTGCTTATGCCACTCCTCAAAACTGGAATCAGTCTAAATCTCTGATTTATGCCGGTTCAGGTCTGTGGTTTTTGCTGGTTATTGCCGTGGGTGTCTTAAACTTTTTGGTAGTTTAATTTCGCCCCGCACTTTTGAAGAAAGAAGGTAAAAGGTAGAAAGTTGAAGGCATTGACAAGCGATTTAAAGGCATTTCGCATTCGGTAGAAGCTAGGAATTATTCATCCCGCGCGACGATCCAGTATGTTTTTGCACTTGAGATTCAGATGAGATGTTTCTGCTTTCTAAATTTTGCCTTCTGGGATAAAAAAAATAAAATCTCAAACCTAAAATCTAAAATAGAACACTATGACTGTTTTCGAGGGAACTTTTACTCAAACAGAATCTTTGCGGTTTGCGATTGTCATCGGTCGTTTTAACGATTTGATTGTCAACAAACTTTTGGAAGGATGTCAAGATTGTTTGAAACGCCACGGGGTTGATATTAATCCTCACGGCTCTCAGGTGGACTTTTTTTGGGTTCCGGGATGTTTTGAGATTCCTTTGGTGGCGCGCCAAGCTGCTCTTTCTGGCCGCTACGATGCGGTAATCTGTCTGGGTGCGGTGATTCGCGGCCAAACTCCGCATTTCGATTTTGTAGCTGGTGAGGTTTCTAAAGGAATTGCTGCGGCTGCTTTTCAAACAGGGGTACCGGTGATTTTTGGGGTGGTGACGACTGATACGATGCAGCAAGCTTTGGAAAGGGCCGGAATTAAAAGCAATTTGGGCTGGAATTATGCGATGAGTGCTTTGGAAATGGGCACTTTGATGCGTCAAGTTAATGGCTTGGGTGTCAATTCTTACGGTCAATTAGCTAGTGGGTCTGCTGGTCAAGTGCTGTCGGGCGAAGCAAATCTGGCTATAGCCCCGGATGTATCGTCAGATCGAATACTGTAATTTCTACAAAGCATATTTTGCCAACAATGACCACAATTCCAAATTCAGATTTTGACAAGTGGCAGCATTTGATTCACTTCCTGTTCAGGAACACACCTACCTTCTCAAAGACCGATATCCTCCTCAAGTTTTGAATAATGTGGAATTGCTAGATTATCGTCTATTCCCCAAGAGGTATTATGGAATTTTGTTGAATAAGGTTGAATAAATCTCAGAAATCCGTTATGTTAACTGATGTGTAAGTATTGAGGCGATCTAAAATTGCTCCTAGCAGGGCTTTTAGTCTAAATTCTGTAGGATGAGTATTTAACCTCTTCTTAATAAGCAGCTCTGAAAACAAGTTTTTAGGTTAATGGTTGAGAATCTATCGAATGACAATTTTGTCAAGAGAATGCCGAGAAAGCTTTCCTGCAAAAGGATTTAGCGTTTTTGCTATTTCCTGAATACTTACAGTTACTTATCAACAAGAAAGTGCAAAAATTTTATGGGTGACATTCAAGCTACGTTTACATCTACCGATCGAGCTTTTCAGGTTGAGGGGTACGAAAAAATAGATTTCAGCTTGCTCTACGTAGATGGTGCTTTCAAGCTTGAGAATCCAGAGATTGCGGATAGTTACCGCCAATTTGGTCGCTGTTTAATGGTTGTAGATGAAACAGTCTATGGTCTGTACGGTGCACAGATGCAGGATTATTTCAAGCATTACGAGATAGATTTAACAGTTTTTCCAGTTAATATCAAGGAACCTGATAAGACGTTAAAAACTTTTGAAAGCATCATAGATGCCTTCGTTGATTTCGGACTCGTGCGGAAAGAGCCTGTTTTGGTAGTTGGTGGTGGATTGACCACTGACGTAGCTGGTTTTGCCTGCTCATCCTATCGCCGTCGGACTAACTACATTCGCGTACCGACAACCTTAATTGGGCTAATTGATGCCAGTGTGGCGATCAAAGTAGCAGTGAACCACGGTAAGCTGAAAAACCGCCTCGGTGCTTACCACGCTTCGCAGAAAGTAATTTTAGATTTCTCTTTCCTGAAAACTCTGCCGATCGACCAAGTGCGAAACGGCATGGCAGAGTTAATTAAGATCGCCGTAGTAGGCAACAAAGAAATCTTCGAGTTGTTAGAAAACTACGGCGAAGCATTGCTGCACAGCCATTTTGGTTATTTAGACGGCACATCAGAACTGCGCGAAGTGGCACATCGGTTAACCTACAACGCGATTCAGTCGATGCTGGCATTAGAAGTACCAAACCTACACGAGCTAGATTTGGATCGGGTGATTGCCTACGGTCACACTTGGAGTCCGACGCTGGAACTAACGCCGGAAATTCCGATGTTCCACGGCCACAGTGTCGCCATCGATATGGCTTTTTCGGCGACTATTGCTGGGCAGCGGGGCTACATTTCGATCGCCGACCGCGATCGCATCTTAAGATTAATGAGCCGCCTCGGACTAGCAATTGATAGCCCTTATCTCACATCAGAACTGCTCTGGAAAGCGACAACATCGATCAGTCGTACCCGTGATGGCCTTCAACGCGCCGCAGCTCCATGCCCCATTGGTGACTGCTTTTTCATGAACGATTTGACTCGAGGTGAGTTGGATGAAGCCCTAGCGGTGCATCGAGAAATCTGTCAAGGCTACCCGCGCAATGGCGATGGCGAGAATATGTATGTGGTATTGCAGAAAGCTGCAACTCGTTCCACAGCCGGGGTATGACCATGAGACCCGTTACCCCAGTCGGGATTTTAGCGGCTAAACTCGAAAGTCTCGCCGAGACTGTAGAAAAAATCGATAATCTCGATCGAGCTTTCAAGGCCCAATTACAACAAGCCTACTCCTTGGCAAATGGTCTCGATCCGTACCTGAATCTTTGTACCGCGCCGGAATCTCCTGGCTTAGCCGCGTTAGTGAAGCGCACTCAATCAGAAGATTGGAGTTGGACATAGCGTGCCAAATAGTTTACTAAACTTGTCCACAGTTAATTACCGAGAGGGGGTTTAACCATGTTTGCCGTCAAGCGAGCGCTAAAATTGAATAATAGGGAAGCGACCTTGATGGCAAAGCACGCAGGATTTCGGCGTGTAGTATTTAACATGGGTTTGAGCTTGCGAGTCCAAATGTACGGTGCAGGTGAGTTTTCAGACTCAAAGGTCATCAACTACGTCAAGAAAGTTCTTACCAATCACGTCAAGAAACAACCTGAATGCGCTTGGATGAACCAGTTGTCTTCTCGTGTTTACCAAAACGCTTTGATTGACTTGAAAGAAGCGTTCAGTCGGTATCGCTTGGGAAAAGCCGCCCATCCAAAATTTGCCAGCCGCCGAGAACGGGGGCGATCGTTCACGGTTGATTCTTCTAATGGAAAAGTTCTACTAAAATCTGGCAACAGCATCAAGATTCCTACTTTGGGGACTTTTCGGCTTCACGAGCCACTGCCGCATGGGTTTGCATCTCAAACTTTTACCATTTCAAAAGAAGGAAATCGCTGGTTTGTTTCTTTTTGTGTTGATGCCCAACGTTTGCCAGTCCAACAACCTGAAGGTTCTGTAGGAATTGACGTAGGTGTTAAATCTTTTGTCACCCTATCAAACAGTCAAGTATTTGATGCGCCAAAACCCCTAAAGCAAGCGAAAACCAAGCTGGCGCGGTTGCAGGGAAAGGCTCATCGGCAAATAAAAGGCTCAAACAACCAGCGCAAAACTTACAACAAGATCCGCAGGCTCGCGCGGACGATAGCCTGCATTCGTAAAGACTTCCTTCACAAGTTGACAACTTATTTGGCTAAAACTTTCAAGCTAATTAAGATTGAAGACTTGAATGTTAGAGGCTGGCTGGCAAATCACAAGTTAGCTCGGGCAATATCTGACTTAGGTTTTTACGAATTCAGGCGACAGCTAGAGTACAAGTGCAAAATGTATGGAGCGAGCTTAGTGCTGATAGATCGATGGTTTCCCAGTTCTAAGATTTGTGCCAGTTGCGGGCATAAAAAAGATATGCCTTTAGCCGAAAGGATTTATAATTGTCCGGCTTGCGGCGTGTTGATAGACCGCGATTTAAATGCCAGTTTGAATATTTTAAATTGGGAACCCAAGGCTATTGGGGGATAGCCTGCTTATCTTGGGATGGCCGACCACCCAACAGCGCAGGAAGTGAGTTCTGAATTTTGGCTAAAGATGGCTTTAGTTAAGTTTGGGTAAGTTTTACGAAGCAGTAAGCGATTCTCTGACGGCGAGAGATGGATTGACTTTAATTAGGCGCGTTTAGTAGAACAAAACTGACGCGTCAAAACCAAACAAACCGGGTTTTTTGCCCTATTCGGCGGGCTGTAACGAAGTCCACCGTCAAAAAACCCGGTTTTTAACCACCCGTGCGTCATATCAAATCCGCGCTTCACCGGCATGATTCATCTCTCTGTTCTGGAGACTCTGCGCCTGCGTAGCTTCAACAGCGGTTTAATCATTCAAAAACCACCGCTTTCTTAGAGTATTTACTTAGTAAAAAATTATGATCGAAACAGTTTCAACTGCAGCGATGCCATCTGAACAGGAAACAAACGCGACGACTAGGCGCTTCCAGACAGTCAAAACCATAGCAACCTTAATTTTGCTGCTATTGGTACTGCCCCTGAATCTCGCTTTAACAGCGATCGCCCTACTGAGATCCATCATCATCAAACCGTTTCAGTCTCGAACGATCGCGGACTCTCCCCAAACGATTTTGGTCGGCGGCGGCAAGAGGACCAAAGCATTACAGCTAGCCCGATCGTTCCATAAGGCCGGTCATCGGGTAATTTTGGTTGAAACCCACAAATACTGGCTGACAGGTCATCGTTACTCTTGGGCAGTCGATCGCTTTTACACAGTACCAAATCCCCAGACAGAGGAATACCCTCACGCACTCTTAAAAATTGTCCAACAAGAGAAAGTTGATGTTTTCGTTCCCGTCAGTAGTGCAGGCGGCAGTTACTACGATGCCAAAGCCAAAAGCGTACTTTCTCCTCACTGTACGGTAATGCAGCTAGATGTCGAAACTCTGGAACGTTTGGATAATAAATATGAGTTGGCAAAAGCCGCCGAAGCGTTGGGGCTGCGAGTTCCGAAGTCCTACCGCATTACTAATCCGCAGCAAGTAATCGATTTTGATTTTACTGATGCAAAGCGTCCATATATTATCAAAAGTATTCCCTACGATTCTATTCGCAGGTTAAACCTGACGAAGTTACCCTGCACAACTGAGGCAGAAACTGCCGCGTTTGTCAAATCATTACCAATTTCGGAGAGTACACCTTGGATTATGCAAGAGTATATTCCCGGGCAAGAATACTGCACTCACAGTACAGTTCGCAATGGTCATCTTCAGTTGCATTGCTGTTGCAAATCGTCGGCGTTTCAGATAAATTACCAGCATGTCGATCGCCCGGATATCGAAAATTGGATTCGTCACTTTGCCAAGAGTCTCAATCTAACTGGACAAGTTTCCTTTGATTTCATGGAGGCGGCGGATGATGGAGAGATTTACGCGATCGAATGCAACCCGCGCACCCATTCAGCCATCACGGTGTTTTACGACCATCCCGATGTGGCAAAAGCTTATTTGGAACCCGACCCTTTACCACAGACAGTGCAGCCTTTGGCATCTAGTCGCCCGACTTACTGGATTTACCATGAAATTTGGCGATTGGTGACTCATTTGTGGTCGCCCAAGCTAGTTTATGAGCGGTTACAAATTATCGCCAAAGGCAAAGATGCCATCTTCGAGTGGGACGATCCGCTGCCGTTTTTGATGGTGCATCATTGGCACATTCCCTTGTTGTTATGGGGAGATTTACAGAAGCCGAATGAGTGGATTCGGATTGATTTTAATATTGGCGAACTTGTGGAAATAGGGGGAGAGTGAGTATGTCAGTATTACGGGTTTTGCATTTAGTCGGCTCGGCAGTTAGCGATTTTTACTGTAATTTATCGCGGCTTTTTGCCGAAAATTGTCTGAAAAATACTGCTAATTCAGCACTTTATGAATTTCATATTGCCTATATTTCTCCCGATGGTCAATGGCGTTTTCCCGCCTCTCTCGATCCGAGTGCGATCGCGGCCGCTAATCCCATGTCTCTAGCCGGCGCTGTGCAGGTGCTGACAGAGCTAAAGATTGACGTAATGGTACCGCAGATGTTTTGCATCCCCGGCATGACTCAATACCGCAGCTTGTTCGATATGCTGAGTATTCCTTATGTGGGTAATCCGGCCGAGTTGATGGCGCTGGTGGCTGATAAAGCGAAGACTAAGGCAGTAGTAGCGGCCGCTGGGGTAAGGGTGCCGCGGGGAGAAGTTGTCCGGGCGGGCGCGCGACCTGAGATTGATTTGCCGATCGTGCTCAAGCCGCTCTATGGTGATAATTCCCTTGGAGTGACTTTGGTTAAAAATGCTGCTGACTATGATGTGGCTTTGCAGACAGCATTGACTCATTCAGATGAGGTTCTAGCAGAAAAATTCATTGAATTGGGTAGAGAAGTTCGCTGTGGGATTATTGTCTCTGCTGGCGAGCTAGTCTGCTTGCCGCTGCAAGAGTATCCTGTAGATCCTGATACCCAACCGATTCGGAGTTATGCCGACAAGCTCAAACAAAATGACGATGGTAGCTTGGGTTGTTCCACTAAAAATAGTACCAAGCCGTGGGCAGTTGACAAGAGCGATCCGATTACGGAGAGAGTTTGGGCCCAGGCCAGAAAATGCCACATCGCTTTGGGCTGTCGCCACTACAGTTTATTTGATTTTCGCATCGACCCCGATGGACAACCTTGGTTCTTAGAAGCGGGGCTGTTCTGTTCTTTTGCCGAAATAAGCGTGCTTTCGGCTATGGCCAAAGCATCAGGAATTTCTCTGGATACTTTTTTTGAGAGTATGCTGCAAAATGCCTTACAAGGTCGATCGGGTACAACGAACGGTGCAACAAGCAATATAAATTCGGGTAGCACGGCAATGATGGTTGAGCGTTGACAGTCTAGTGATGAATTGGGAATGGGTGCAACTAAGAAGGATAACTTGCAATTTTTGAAATTGTGTGATACCATAAAACGTTCTCAAAAATAGCGCAACACTAACTATTACTGCATGGCAACGAAGCCAACGATCGCATTTACTCACCTGGGCTGCGAAAAAAATCGCATCGATACCGAACACATGATCGGCTTGCTGGCTCAAGCGGGCTATCAAGTCGATTCTAATGAAGAATTAGCCGATTATGTTGTAGTCAATACTTGCAGTTTTATCCAAGCTGCGCGAGAAGAGTCAGTCCGCACCTTGGTAGAATTGGCAGAAGCTAATAAAAAAGTAGTAATCACGGGCTGCATGGCACAGCATTTTCAGCAGCAATTGTTGGATGAATTGCCCGAAGCAGTCGCAATTGTCGGCACTGGCGACTATCATAAAATCGTCGGTGTGATGCAGCAGGTGGAAAAGGGCGATCGAGTTTCCCTCGTCTCTAGTGAACCTACTTATATCGCTGACGAAACTACTCCCCGCTACCGCACGACATCGGAAGGTGTGGCGTATCTGCGAATAGCAGAAGGCTGCGACTACCGCTGTGCTTTTTGCATTATCCCGCACTTGCGCGGAAATCAACGATCGCGCACGATCGAATCTATTGTCGCCGAAGCTCAGCAATTGGCGTCGGAAGGGGTAAAGGAAATTATCTTAATTTCTCAAATTACCACCAACTACGGCAAAGATATTTATGGCGAACCGAAACTCGCCGAACTGCTTCGCGCTTTGGGTAAAGTAGATGTGCCTTGGATTCGGATGCACTACGCTTATCCTACAGGTTTGACTCCGCAAGTTGTGGCGGCAATCTGCGAAACGCCCAACGTTTTGCCGTATTTGGATTTACCCCTGCAACATTCGCACCCGGAAATTCTGCGGGCGATGAACCGGCCTTTTCAAGCTGGAATTAATGATGCTATAGTCGATCGGCTCAAAGCTGCAATTCCCGGCGCCGTGATGCGGACAACTTTTATTGTCGGCTTCCCCGGCGAAACCGACGAACACGCAGCACACTTGCTGGAATTTGTCAAGCGCCACGAATTCGATCACGTAGGAGTTTTCACATTTTCGCCAGAAGAAGGAACGCCAGCCTTCAACTTGCCCCAGCAAATACCAGCAGAAATAATGGAAATGCGGCGCAATTCGGTAATGGCGGCACAACAACCTATATCATTGAAAAAGAATCAAGAGTCTGTCGGTCAGGTAGTTGATGTCCTGATAGAACAAGAACAACCAGAGACAGGCGAGTTGATTGGTAGATCGGCTCGGTTTTCCCCAGAAGTAGATGGACTCGTCTACGTGACAGGACAAGCGCGGCTGGGTTCGATCGTATCTGTGAAAATTACTGGTGCAGATGTCTACGACCTCTACGGTCAAGTGTAAGTGTTGCTGGAACTGTCGCGATCGGCGGTGCGGCGAACAAAAACCGGACACCAGCCAAAAAATTATTTGCGGATTGTGCAGCAAAAGTAACGGTTAGTACAAAATTGTGCAAAGATATGTAGCAAAGGGGTTGTAAACTTTTTTACCCTAGTCCTGGCAATCGACGCTCCCCGTAGGGGTGCGGTAATCTCTACAGAACATCGGAAAATTTTAACGAATTTAATGTTTTGTTTCTGAATGTAAAGAGTTATGATAGTAACAAGCCAGAAATAAGCGGGGATAATTTGAGATTGCTTCGCCGTCCGCCCTACACCACAACGGTATCCCGAAAGAGTGTTGAGATGGATAGGCAGTAACGGTCGCCGCATCCCCTGCTCAATCCCGCAGGCGACGGATTGCGGGATAGCGCCTGAACCAACAAACCTATTACTACTATTCGTAGTGAAGTGGGGCTGTCACGATCCTCACTATAAAATGCCCGAGAGGGAAAGCTTGCAAGTACCTCAAAGGAAGTCCAATGTCCTGTTTTAAGAATGTTGGAAGCCTGTAACCCGACCCCTGGCGGTTGGTATCGGTGATGTCACAAAATCAAAGACGGCTGTCGAATTGGTAAATTAGTCACCATCGACGGAGCTGCCCTATACTCGATTGCTATTTAAAAAGGTGCGCGCAGGCGCAGCACCGTACAGAACTCTTATGAGTTCCTGCCGCCGAGCAGAAATCCGCATCCGAGTTGGGCAACAAAGAAGGCTAAGACTCGTTATTAGGAGCATTAATGAATTTATTGTTTGAAGGCTTGGGTCTTTCGGAAGAACTCGTTCTCCATCTGGAAACACTAGGCTTTACAGAACCTACTCCCATCCAAGTACAAGCAATTCCGCACCTGCTAGCAGGTCGCGATGTTGTGGGTCAAGCCCAAACAGGAACTGGCAAAACAGCAGCATTCTCGTTGCCCATCTTGGAGCGGATTGATTTAGATATAACTGCGGTGCAAGCACTGGTGCTGACGCCGACTCGCGAATTGGCGATGCAAGTAACAGAAGCCATCCGCGATTTGAGCGGCATTAGCACCGACGGCCCGGTAAAAGTGGGTCGCTCTGTGCAAGTTCTGACGGTGTACGGCGGTCAATCGATCGATCGCCAAATGCAGCGTTTGAAGCGCGGCGTTCACATCGTTGTCGGTACACCCGGACGCATATTGGATATGCTCAGCCGCGGCAGCCTGAAACTAGACAAGGTAAAATGGCTGGTTTTGGATGAAGCAGACGAAATGCTGAGCATGGGCTTTATTCAAGATGTGGAAAAAATCTTGGATGCTGCACCAAAAGAACGTCAAACAGCATTTTTCTCGGCGACGATGGAACCTTCCATTCGGAAATTGGTAGCGCGGCATTTGCGCAACCCGGTTAACGTCACCGTAGAACAGCCAAAAGCAACGCCGAAGCGCATCAGCCAAGGCGTGTACATGATTCCGCGCGGCTGGTCGAAGGCAAGAGCCCTACAGCCAATTCTAGAAATGGAAGACCCGGAATCAGCGCTGATTTTTGTGCGGACGCGGCAGTCGGCGGCGGAACTCACCAGCCAACTGCAAGCAGCAGGCCACAGCGTTGACGAGTATCACGGTAATTTGAACCAGGCACAGCGGGAACGCTTGCTGTCGCGGTTCCGCCAATGTCAGGTGCGCTGGGTAGTGGCGACTGATATCGCGGCGCGGGGTTTGGACGTGGATCACTTGACTCACGTGATTAACTACGATTTGCCAGACAGCGTGGAAAGCTACGTTCACCGGATCGGACGCACGGGCCGGGCCGGCCGGGAAGGAACGGCGATTACGCTGATTCAACCGGTCGATCGCCGCAAACTGCGCTTGATCGAACGCCACGTGCGATCGAGCTTGACGGTGCGAAACATTCCGACACGAGCGCAGATTGAAGCTCGTCAGTTGGAAAAGATGCAGGGTAAGGTTCGCGAAGCTTTGGCTGGCGAACGGATGGCATCTTTCTTGCCTCTGGTGTCTCAGCTATCCGAGGAGTACGACTCCCACGCGATCGCCGCTGCTGCTTTGCAAATGGCCTTCGATCAAAGCCGTCCTGCTTGGATGGGCGCTGATTACGCTCAACAAGAAGATCCCCCGATTGGAGAAAACAGCGTCAAGCCAATCTTGATCAAGAAGCGGGCTAAGACTGGCGCGCCGACTAATTCAGTCGGTTCGAGCGTTCCTGCTCCCGTTCCCCAGAACAGCTAATTAGTAGGGTGCGCACTGCGCGCCTTATTTTCTAACTGGTAGGGTGCGCAGTGCGCACCTTATTTTTTTATTTGTTTGGTACTAACGTTTACCTGATGCCGAATACTCATAAAGTGGCACTGAACGTGCAGGTTTTATTTTTGTTTTGAGTAACTCTTCAATTTGTCGAACAGTCTTCGGTTTTAGGAGGATATCGCCGCACAAGGTACAAACCTCTGCTGGAACTTTATCGATGACGGCGATTTCACCTCGGTATCGAACAGGGTGAATGATTTCTCGCTCCTCATAAGTACCTGGACATCCTTGAATACTGCATTTCATTCTAATTGCCTCATGGTGGTGGGAGTTATCCATCTCTAAATTAGTCTGCTCAAACTCACTCACGAAAGACAGAGATTAAACACACTGTTATCCTATTTTATGCAAGGGCGATCGCACTTCAGGAAACAGCCCTCCGGTAAACTGACCGAAGGGCTAAAAATTCTCTGAAATAAGAAGGACTGAAGTCCTCACTACCAACCTGAAAATTCTCAGAAATAAGAAGGGCTGAAGTCCTGACTGCGAACCTGTAGGCGGGGATTTTTGGACTGTTGTGTAGTATTTTAGTTGAGCTGCGTGCCGACAATAATCTTTTGCACGCGATCGCCCTTAAGTTCCAAAACCAAATTAGAAGCCTTTTGGTCGTTGCTGTAAGTCAACTTAGTGACTCCACCCTGCACAGATTGCGACCCGTAACTGTAAGTTTTAATAACTTTTTGGGTTTTATCTCCTACCTTGACACCATTAATTGTTACGTACTTGGGATTCGTAGTAGAAATTAAATAAACTTTGCCATCCCAGGCTGCTACGGTCAATTTCGAGTAGGTTAGCGTGCGAATCTTGCCACCCATAGCCTTGCTACCCGGTTTAGTTTCGTCGCGCTGCGGTTTTCCCAGCTTGCGTTTAGCCTCTTCTACAGACATCCCCAAACGAACTGGGCCAATCCCCAAGCGCGAATAATCGATCGCCGCCGGCTTTTGTGTGGCGTTCAACATACTTTCTAGAGCGACAACCGTTTGATTCATACCCGCAACAGGGCGAATTAAAGCAGCAAATCCGAAGCTCGAAATTGCGATATTGAGCATGATGCCAGCGACGGCTGTTGTCACAAACAATCTTACCATTTTTTTATACCTTTATTTTGCAGTTTATTCCTGCAATACCCCGTTATATCCGGATCAATACTAATGATTGCGGGCAAATACAATTCGCTCCTCCACACCCAAAGTCCGCCTGCGAGGACTCAAGGAGTAAGGATATTCATCCCCAAAAATATAACATAGAGAAACCCGGTTTCTGTAGGGGGCGTACCCCCGTGCCCGCTTTTATTCGGTGTTTCTGAATACCAACGCCATTTTACGTTTAATTGGGGCGACCACTTAATCACCGGAATGGGTGTGATATCCTAACAAAAGCCGTTTCTCCATAAAATCTGCAATTTAGATGACCGCCATAGATTCCACTAAACACCAGAAATCTAAAGCCCTGAAACCGGGCAGCCGCCGCCCCGCTAAAGAACTTTGCAGCGAGTGCGGTTTGTGCGATACATATTATATCCATTATGTCAAGGAAGCTTGCGCTTTCTTAACTCAGCATATCGCAGAACTGGAAGAGGAGATTCACGGGCGATCGCGCAATCTCGACAATCCCGACGATTGGTACTTCGGCGTCAGCCAAAATATGATGGCGGCTAAGAAAAAAGAACCAATTGAAGGCGCTCAGTGGACGGGAATTGTCAGCTCAATTGCGATCGAAATGCTGGAAAAAGGCATTGTTGAAGGCGTTGTCTGCGTCCAAAACACGAAGGAAGACCGCTTTCAACCGATGCCAATAATTGCGAGAAATCGCGAAGAAATTCTCGCAGCAAAAGTCAACAAACCAACACTGTCTCCCAACCTTTCAGTGTTGGAACAAATCGAAAAATCGGGGATGAAGCGGCTGTTAGTCATTGGCGTAGGCTGTCAAATTCAAGCATTGCGAACAGTGGAGAAAGAACTCGGTTTAGAAAAGCTTTATGTTCTCGGAACTCCCTGTGTCGATAATGTCAGCCGCGCGGGCTTGCAGAAATTCCTAGACACGACTAGCCGCTCTCCCGAAACCGTCGTGCATTACGAATTCATGCAAGATTTTAACATTCACTTCAAACACGAAGACGGTTCAATTGAAAAAGTGCCGTTTTTTGGACTGAATACTAAGGAATTGAAAGATGTTTTTGCTCCTTCTTGTTTGAGCTGTTTTGATTACGTTAATTCCTTGGCTGATTTAGTTGTGGGCTACATGGGCGCACCTTTTGGCTGGCAGTGGATTGTGGTGCGAAATGATACCGGGCAAGAAATGTTAGACTTGGTAGCAGATCAGCTAAACACTCAGCCAGTGATGTCTCAGGGAAATAGAAAAGAGGCTGTTCAACAAAGTATTCCGGCTTATGAAAAAGGTGTGACTTTGCCGATGTGGGCGGCGAAGTTGATGGGGGTTTTTATTGAAAGAATTGGGCCGAAGGGTTTGGAATATGCCCGTTTTTCGATTGATTCTCATTTCACTCGCAATTATTTGTATGTGAAGCGGAATCACCCGGAGAAATTGGAGGCTCACGTGCCGGAATATGCTAAGCGGATTGTCGGTCAATATAAGTTACCAGAGGTTTAATCTTGTAGTCAGTCGGCGGTTGAAACCGATCCTAGACAAACGAAGTCCCTCTCTAAGAGACTGAAGAGTAATAAGTTAAAATCTTGCAGGGTGCGGAGCGTCAGAAGCTGTTGGATGATTGAACAAATAATCCTAACTGACGCGCACTACTCCTTGGGCGGTTGAAATTATGCAACTCCAAATCCTGTATATTCCCGCGCATAAGTTGGCTGAAGTCCTAGCACAATATCCTCTTTGGGTATTCCCATTTCTACCAATTCGTCAGCAATCTGCCTGTCTGTTTGATTCCGCTGAATCCAGATTTTGTCATTTTTAATATCCAAATGAAACACGCAGTTATACACGCGGCGGTGTGTGTCCCATCCTAAATCGACGACTAGATAGCGATCGTTTTCTTTATCAAAAATTGTTTCTACCTCAATTTCTCCGTTAATTGGTGTTATCTTGCTGTCTTCAATTAGCAGCTTTTGAATGCACTGACGGTAATGCTCTAGTCGATCCATTTGACTATTGCCTCCTGAGTTGATTTTAGATAGATGTGTAAACTTGTAGGGTGCGGAGCGTCAGAAGCTGTTGGATGATTGAACAAATAATTCTAACTGACGCACCCTACGAGTCTAAGCCATCCTACCCGATCGCCTTGCGGTAAACTATCTTGTCATCGCCTGCTTTGTAGAAGTCGCGGATGCGCGCTTCTTCGTCGTAACCGCACTTGCGGTAGAAGGCCCGCACGCGATCGAACTCCGGGAGTCCCGACGTTTCCACCAGCAGCACGCGCCCGCCCCGCGCCGTCAAGGTTTGTTCAACGTAGCGCAGCAGTGTCGCACCGCGTCCTTCCCGCTGGCGATCGGGTTGGATGGCGATCAATTGCAGGTTCCACGTGCGATCGGTCATCGGTTCCAACTCGCAGTAGGCGACTCCCACCGGGCCGCCGTCGTCGTCGGTGATCCAGAAGCGATCGCTGTCGCTGTTACCGCTGAAGTAATCGGCCAGCATTTCTCCTACTTCATCGAGTTGATTGGACTCGAACAAGCCAGTCGCTTCGGCTAGGGCGATGAGGGCGATCGTGTCATCGGGGGTGCTCGATCGAATCATTGTGAACTCCAGTTGAAATCTTGTAGGGTGCGTAGCGTCATATTGCATAAAAATGGCGATCGCACATTCCTACAAATCAGCAGCGTGTTCCTTCAATTCGTCCAAAGAAACGTATTCCAAAGTTAAAGCGTGAGTCGCTGACAAAACCACGCGGGGCGCACATCCAGCATCCATTGCTTCCTTCCAGCGAGAAGCGCACAAACACCAACAATCCCCTGGCTTCAAACCGGGAAAATTAAACTCGGGAACCGGGGTACTCAAATCGTTTCCCATTCTTTTGGTGAATTGCAAAAAGTCTTCTGTCATTTGAGCGCAAACGGTGTGAACTCCCAAATCGCCGCCGCCCGTATTGCATTTGCCGTCCCGATAATAGCCTGTCATGGGCGATGTGCAGCAAGTTTCTAATTTTGTGCCCAGAACATTTGTCGCTTCCGTCACCATCGCAGCTCCTCCACACAACTCTGCGATCTAATTTTACACAAAACGTGGTTTTTATATATTTTTTTCCATGACAAAGTTGATGAATCTTTGTCCTCTGCGTTCTACTTCTTGCTTTCTAATCACCATAAATCCCTGGGTTTCAAAAAAAGGTCGAGCTGTAATGCTGGCTTCGGTAAATAACTTTTTAAGTCCTAAGTTTTGGGCTTTTGCCTCAATTTGTGTTAAAAGTAGCTGGCCAATTCCTTGTCTTTGAAAGTCTTTGTGACAGTAGAAGCGATCGATATGACCGTTGATTTCTAATTCTCCAAAACCTGCGATTGTATCGCCCTCTTCTGCTACGAAGGTAAATTTACTGCTTAAACTTTGCATCCAATTTTGAATGTCGGTATCTGCCGGCGCCCAAGCATCTACTTGGGCTGTTGTGTAATCGCGGATATTTACTTCGTGCACGGTGTCGTAAAACAGTTTGACAATTTTTTCGGTGTCGCCGATTTCGTAGGTTCGTACTTTCATAAAAATTAAGACCAATTAACAAAAGAAGGCCACTCTAGACAAGCTCAAAACCCTGATAGTCATAAGTCTTTATAAAATCTAAATTCTAAATTCTAAAATCTAAAATCTAAAATCTAAAATCTAAAATCGACTGACTGACGGAGATTGATTGCGGGTGTTTGGGATTTTGGGCTAAATCGGCCCCGACAAATCGACTCTAAAAATAATTTTACTGCACCCCTTGACAAGCAGAGCTTGTCTGTGCAACATTAATTATAACAATTGTTCGATATACCTAATTTTTCCCAGCTCAGCCACCAAAAGCCTCTTTTGTAGTGGGTTATACTATATTGGATGTTCGATATAGGAATATTTGGTCGATCGCTCTTAAATCTCCGATAACCTAGGATCTAGAATCAAAAATCTTAAGATCGATCGACCTATGCCAAAAATAGTTGACCGCGAATTGTACCGCAAAGAACTGCTGAACAAAAGTTTTGAGCTTTTTGCCGAAAAAGGGTATTCCTCAGTCACAATGCGAGAAATTGCCTCGGGAATTGGAGTTTCTACAGGCACGCTTTACCACTATTTTCCGAGCAAAGAAAGCTTATTCGAGCAGTTAATTGAATACTTGAGTTATGAAGATACAAAAGAAGAAGAACTAGCAGAATTGGGAAATCCGCCCACCCTAGGAGAAAGGATTCAAGAAATGATGAATTATCTGGCAAAAAATGAAGATTATATTATTAAAAGTTTATTGATAATATTTGATTTTTGTCATAATAAAACTCGCCAAGAGATTGACAACAATCAGGCACTTCAGCAAGCAGGAAAGCGTTACGAAGAGGCAGTCTGTTGCTACTTGGGTATTTCCGATCCAGCAATTGCTATATTTATCATCAACTCGGTTGACGGCTTGCTGGTAAGAAGGTTTTATCAAGGCGAAAGGATATCTTTTGCGGAACAAGCGAATTTATTAAAAGAAATGCTAGTAGCTTATTTAGAAAAAAAACCACCGCAAATTTAGGAGGAATATGAATTTTCAATCTTTCATCAAGCCTAAAAATAAATTGGTAACGGGATTGGTAGTTGCTGGCGCTGCTATTAGCGTGGGTACAACTTTTTACGGCATTTCTCAGTTTGGATCTTTAGCTAAAAATGCTGAACCTTTGCCGGTAGAAACACCGCCGCCCAGGAAAATTACGGCTTTGGGAAGACTGGAACCCCTGGGGGAAGTGATTCGCTTGGGGGTGTCGCAGGCGTTGGAGGGCGATCGCGTGGCGAAACTTTTAGTCAAAGAGGGCGATCGCGTGAAAGCGGGGCAGTCGATCGCAATTTTGGATGCGGGCGATCGCCTAAAATCTGCTTTAGACGAAGCCAAAGAAAAAGTCAAAGTTGCTGAAGCCAGTTTAGCGCAAGTAAAAGCGGGCGCAAAGTCGGGAGAACTTGCAGCACAATCTGCCACAATTGGCAAGCTAGAAGCCCAATTGCAAGGAAATCAAGCGGCACAACAAGCAACTGTCGATCGGCTGCAAGCGCAGTGGCAAGGTGAAAGAACCGCACAGCAGGCAACTATCAGCAGAATCGCCGCACAGTGGCAAGGAGAAAGGAAAGCACAAACAGCAACAATTAGTCGCATAACTGCACAGTGGCAAGGAGAAAAAACAGCACAAACTGCCGCAATTAACAAATTAAAAGCCGAGTCTAATAATGCTGAAACCGAATACCTGCGGCACAAAGAACTTGTTGCAGAAGGCGCAATTTCTAACTCCGTCATGGACAGCAAACGGCTGGCATTAGAAACAAGTCGCCAGCAAGTTAAAGAAGCCGAAGCAAATCTGGGCCGCATCAACAGTACGGCAAAGCAGCAGCTTGAAGAAGCCGAAGCAAATCTCGATCGCATTAACAGTACGGCAATCCAGCAACTGAAGGAAGCAGAAGCCAATCTTGCCCGCATTAACAGTACAGCAATCCAGCAGTTGGCAGAAGCCGAAGCAACACTTAAGCGCATCAAAAACAGCGGCAGCGAAGAACTGAAAGAAGCCCAAGCAACTCTCGACAAAATAGGCGAAGTGCGCCCGGTAGATTTGCAAGCAGCCCAAACCGAAATCAACAGCGCGATCGCCCAAGTCAAGCGCGCACAAACCGAATTAAATCAAGCTTACATCCGCACTCCCAACGCCGGAAAAATCCTCAAAATTCATACTCGTGCGGGGGAAAAAATCAGCGATGACGGCATTGCAGACGTGGGAGAAACCCAGCAAATGGTAGTTGTTGCCGAAGTTTACCAAACCGACATCAGCAAAATTAAGGTTGGACAAAAAGCAACTGTTACCAGCCAAGCATTTTCACGAGAATTGCCGGGGACAGTTAAAGAAATTGGGTTGAAAGTCAGCAAACAAAACGTGTTCAGCAACCAGCCGGGAGAAAACTTGGACAGCCGAGTTGTGGAAGTGAAAATTCACCTGAATCCTGAAGCTAGCAAACAAGTTGCTGGCTTAACTAATTTGCAGGTACAAGTAGCAATTCAAAATTAGGGAGATTGAGAAAATGGCAGAATTCGGGCCAGATCCAAACCGACCTTATCCGATGGCAGACCAGCGCCGGGTTTGCTTTATCAAAAATTTTGTTAAATCGCCCAATATTATTGTTGGTGATTACTCGTACTACGACGATCCGATCGACCCTGAAAACTTCGAGAGAAACGTACTTTACAATTACGGGCGTGAGAAATTAATTATTGGTAAATTTTGTGCGATCGCCACCAACGTCAAATTTATCATGAACGGTGCAAATCACAAACTAGACGGCATTTCTACCTATCCATTTCCTGCCTTTGGGAACGGCTGGGAAACAGCGATGAATTTATTAATCGAACTGCCAAGTAAAGGCGATACAGTCATCGGCAATGATGTTTGGATCGGTTACGAATCGGTGATTATGCCGGGAGTCAAAATCGGCGACGGTGCAATTATTGCTGCTAAATCTGTTGTGGTAAAAGATGTTCCCGCTTACACAGTTGTCGGTGGAAATCCCGCAGGTTTAATTAAGCAGCGTTTCAGCAAAGCTGAGGTTGCACAACTGTTAGCAATTCGCTGGTGGGATTGGGAACTTGACAAGATTTCGCGCAATATTAACTTAATTATGCAATCTGATATTCAAGCGCTGATTCAGGCTGATAAGACTTAGGCAATCGCCGACAAAGAAACCGGGTTTTTACCAAATTAAAGGCTGCGATGCAATATCTTCGTAAAAAACCCGGTTTCTGCCGACCGGATTATCCCAATTACCGCACTCGCCCACAAAGAAACCGGGTTTTTACCGAATTAAAGGCTGCGATGCAATATCTTCGCAAAAAACCCGGTTTCTGCCGATTATCCCAATTACTAATTACCAATTACCAATTCCCAATTACCAATGCCCAATGCCCCATTCCCAATTCCCAATTCCCAATGCCCCATTCCCAATTCCCAATTACCAAATATTATGTTTCGCAACACACCCCTTGCTTGGTTGCAAGTAACCAGAGAAAAAACTCGTCTTGCTGTTGCTATCGCCGGAATTGCCTTTGCAGATATTCTGATTTTTGTGCAACTCGGCTTTCAAGATGCACTCTTCGACTCAGCAGTTAAGCCGCACCAAAGTTTACAGACAGATTTAGTGTTAATCAATCCTCAATTTGAAACTTTTGCTGCGGTAAAACAGTTCAAAAGAGAGCGACTTTACCAAGCACAAGGAGTGGCAGGAGTCAAGTCTGTCACTTCACTATATATTGGGATGGGACAGTGGCGAAATCCCACAAACCGCACTACGCGAGCAATTTTAATTTTTGGCATCGACCCCGGCAACACAACATTTATTTTGCCCGAGGTCAATCATAATTTGGCTCAACTTCAAATGTTCAATAATGTGTTATTTGACCAAGCTTCTCGACCTGAATATGGGGAAATTGCGAATATTTTTAACAAACAATCTACCCTAGAAACTGAACTTAACAAACGCAATATTCGAGTTGGTGGAGTATTTACTCTGGGTACTTCCTTCGTGGCTGACGGGAATGTCATTGCTAGCGATTCTACTTTCATGAACTTATTTCCCGATCGCAAACCCGATGAAGTTGATGTGGGTTTAATTCAGTTGCAACCGGGGGCAGATATCCTAAAAGTTCAGTCAATGCTCAAGTCTATATTGCCGGATGATGTCAAAGTTCTGACATTAGCAGAATTTGCAGAAATTGAAAAGGCTTATTGGGGAAATGCTACTCCGATCGGCTTTATTTTTGGATTCGGTACAATTATCGGATTTCTGGTTGGTCTGATTATTGTTTACCAAATTCTTTACTCCGATGTTTCGGATCACTTGGCTGAGTACGCGACTTTAAAAGCAATGGGATATAGCGATCGCTATTTAGTCGGAGTCTTAGTTCAGGAAGCTCTGCTATTAGCTGTTTTGGGCTTTATGCCGGGAATTGTTTTGGCTAACGGGCTGTATTCTTTAGCGCAATCTGCTACATTGCTGCCAATTTCGATGACAGCAAATCGAGCGACTGTTGTCTTGGGTTTGACGATTGTGATGTGTACTGGTTCTGGGGCGCTTGCTTTGCGCAAATTGCGATCGGCAGACCCCGCCGACATTTTCTAGAAGATAAAACTCGGCGGTTGAAACCGATCCTATACAAACAAAGTCGGTCTGGGCCGACTGAAGAATAAGCGGTCAAACAAGTCACCAAAAATTACCATGCAAACCCTAAACTCTCCCGCAAACTTCGACCCAACCATCACAGCTAAACCTGTAATCTCAGTCCAAAACCTCAACCATTACTTCGGTCAAGGCTCCCTGAAAAAACAAGCTTTATTTGACATTAATCTCGATATCAACCCAGGGGAAATAGTAATTATGACGGGGCCCTCGGGTTCGGGGAAAACAACTTTATTGACGATGTTAGGCGGCCTGCGTTCGGCTCAAGAAGGCAGTCTCAATATTCTGGGGGAAGAAATACGCGGAGCTAGCAAAAGTCAGTTAACTAAGCTGAGAAAGCAAATTGGTTATATTTTTCAAGCACATAACTTGATGACGTTTTTGACGGCTAAGCAAAATGTGCGGATGTCTTTGGAATTGCACGAGGAAATGCTAAATCAGAATATGGATGCTTTGTCAATATCAATGTTGGAAGCTGTGGGTTTGGCCGATCGCGTGAATTATTACCCGGAAAATTTGTCTGGAGGACAAAAACAAAGGGTGGCGATCGCCCGGGCGTTAGTCAGCCGCCCTAAAATAGTTTTAGCGGACGAACCAACCGCTGCTTTAGACAAACAATCCGGGCGAGATGTTGTGGAAATCATGCAGAAGCTAGCCAAGGAACAAGGCTGCACGATTTTGCTAGTAACGCACGACAACCGCATTCTCGATATTGCCGATCGCATTATCTACATGGAAGACGGCCGATTAGTGACAAATTTAGCCGATCGACCTTAATCAGATATTCGCTTGGCTGGCCCCACAGCGTCGATCGCAGCCTCAAGGGCGATCGACACGTGAGTCCAATGAGTCCCCCCTTGACAAAAAGCCACATAGGGTTCTCGCAGAGGCCCGTCAGCCGAAAACTCCGACGTACTCCCATCAATAAAAGTACCCCCAGCCATCACCAACTGACTCTCGTACCCCGGCATCGGGGCCGGTACCGGATCTAAATACGAGCCCACGGGAGAATTTTGCTGCACCGCCCTGCAAAAAGCAATTAACTTATCAGCACAACCGAATTCGATCGCCTGAATCACATCGCGTCTTTTGGCCAAAGGAATCGGATTCACCCGATAACCCAACTTATAAAAAACATAAGCCGTCAAATGATTGCCCTTCATCGCCTCGCCCACAAAGCCGGGGGCCACAAACAAACCCTGAAACAGCAAGCGATTCAAATCAAAAGTGGCGCCGCCGCTGCTGCCGATTCCCGGCGCTGTCAAGCGACAAGTTGCCTGCGACACCAGATCGGCCCTCCCGGCCACGTAACCGCCCGCAGGGACGATCGTACCCCCCGGATTTTTGATTAAAGAACCAGCCATCAGATCCGCACCCACAGCAGTAGGTTCGCAATCATCGACAAACTCGCCGTAACAATTATCAACAAAGCAAATTGTGTTAGGATTCTGATGTTTGACTAGGTCGACGATTTTTTTAATCTCAGAAATAGACAGACTCGATCGCCAAGAATAACCGCAAGAGCGCTGGATAAAAACTAGGCGAGTCTTTGCTGAAATAGCAGAGCTCAGTGCCTGCCAATCCAAACTTCCTTCGCGAGTTAGAGGCAACTCACGGTAAAGGATGCCAAACTCAATCAGTGAACCTTGACCTTGCCCTCGCAAGCCGATCACTTCTTCTAAAGTATCGTAGGGAGAACCAGCCACTGCCAACATTTCGTCACCCGGACGCAGGATGCCAAAAAGAGCACAGGCGATCGCGTGAGTACCCGAAACAAACTGTACCCGGACAGCCGCCGCCTCTGCCCCTACCACTTCGGCAAACACCCCGTCCAAAGTCTCCCGACCCAAATCGTCGTGGCCGTAACCCGTAACCCCAGCAAAATGGTGGACTCCAACCCGGTGGCTGCGAAAAGCTTTTAAGACTCGTTGAAGATTTTGCTTGACTGTCGCGTCAATACCAGAAAAAATCTGAAAGAGTGCCTGTTCTGCTTCCTGTAGCCGTGAAACGCTATTCATCTATACCTCGCTCACCAGTTGCGTGCGCGCTGTTCATTATGGCGTAGATGCGGCCCCTAGTTTGTAAACATAATATATTCATGACGATTGCAACTTCCAAAAAAACTTCCCCTGATTGGCCTGTCATAGGCTTTATGGCCTTTCTGCACATCGGTGCTTTATTTGCTTTTGTGCCTGGTAACTTTAGCTGGTCTGCGGTTGGGCTAGCAGTCTTTCTGCATTGGGTAACAGGTGGTTTAGGAATTACTCTCGGATATCACCGCCTTGTCACCCACCGCAGTTTTCAAACACCGAAATGGCTAGAGTATTTTCTAGTTATTTGCGGTACTCTTTCCTGTGAAGGTGGCCCGATCGACTGGGTGGGAATGCACCGGTTACACCACATACATTCCGACACCGGAACAGATCCCCACGATTCCAATCAAGGCTTCTGGTGGAGCCACATGGGCTGGATGCTCTCGGATCTGCCCATCAGAGTTGAAATCCCTCGCTTTACTAAAGACATCGGCGACGACCCAGTATACAAGTTTCTCCAAGCATATTTTATACCCATCCAAGTTGTCTTCGGTGTGTTGCTTTATTTATTAGGCGGCTGGTCTTTCGTGGTTTGGGGCGTGTTTATGCGGATCGTGGTGGTGTTCCACTGCACTTGGCTGGTTAACAGCGCTACCCACAAATTCGGCTACCGCACCTACGAGTCGGGCGATCGCTCGACCAACTGTTGGTGGGTTGCCCTGCTCACCTACGGCGAAGGCTGGCACAACAACCACCACGCCTTTCAATACTCGGCTCGCCACGGCCTCCAATGGTGGGAAATCGACTTCACCTGGATGACAATTCAACTGCTGCAAGCACTTGGTTTGGCAACCAAAGTGAAATTAGCAGAAAAATAGCGATCGGCAATTAGTCATTGGTTGTCTGTCATCAGTTCTGGACTAATGGCTCGTGACCAATGCCTCATCCTGTTGCATGCGAGCGGTATAGGTTGGGTTGAAGTAAGCTCAAATCCTCTGGGGCGATCGACCCAACCAACACCATAACCAGTTATAATAGATTGGAGAACAAAAAATTTTGTTTGGCAGCCAAAATTTTTATTTTCAAAATTAAACCGTAAATCTTTTTCAATCCCGATCCTAAATCTATAATTCATTCATTTTTGATTAGTTTGGGCAAGTGTGCAGCAAAAAAGTTCACTGTTCAATCCAAACTATTATGCGTGAATCCCGGTCTGCATCTCATCAGAAATCAAAAAAAGAATGACAATAGCAACAGAAGAAACACTCCAATACAATTGGAAGCACGTTATTAGTTTAGCAGGACTTCATATCGGCGCTTTGTTCGCACTGCTACCCAGTAACTTCAATTGGACAGCAGTTGGTTTAACAGTATTCATGCACTGGATAACCGGCGGTTTGGGAATAACCCTCGGATGGCACCGCCTGCTCACCCACCGCAGTTTTCAGACACCAAAATTCGTAGAATACTTTCTAGCATTTTGCGGAGCCCTTGCCTGTCAAGGAGGAATAATTGATTGGGTTGGGCTGCACCGATTGCACCACACCCACTCTGACCAAAATGCGATCGACCCTCACAATGCCCAAAAGGGTTTTTGGTGGAGTCACCTCGGCTGGATGCTATATAAAGGCCCCGCTCACGCTGAAATTTCCCGCTGCACAAAAGACATTGCCAGCGATCCATTTTACCAATTTTTGCAAAACTACTTTCTCCCCATGCAAATCGTCTTTGGCGTGTTGCTTTACTTAGCAGCAGGCTGGCCGTTTGTAGTTTGGGTAATTTTTGCCCGCTTAATTTTGGTATATCACTGCACCTGGTTTGTTAACAGCGCCACTCACAAATTTGGCTACCGCACTTACGAAACAGAAGATAGTTCTACTAACTGTTGGTGGGTTGCGGTTTTGACTTACGGCGAAGGCTGGCACAACAACCACCACGCTTTTCAATACTCTGCGCGTCACGGTATGAAATGGTGGGAAATTGACTTCACTTGGATGACAATTCAACTCTTGGAAGCAGTAGGTTTGGCTAGTAAGGTGAAACTACCAGCGGCCAAATAAGCTGTTGCGGCATCTAGATTGAATTTGTGGGGCGGGTTCGGGTACCCGCCCCACAATAATTTAAATGCCTATTAACTAATACCATTTAGACAAATTGTTGCTACAGTTATTAACCGTATAAAAATTATCTGTCCGAAGTCATAACTGCCCGGAGACTGCAGTGCCGTTTCCCTACAACTGAAAACCTCTATTTTATTTGTAGCAATATTTTGGGAAATTGGTATGAGTTAGAGATTTTTTAGGGCGACGCACCCTACGACTAATGACAACAGTCAACTGTCAACCCTTCGGCTTCGCTCTTCGGGCGAGCTGTTAACTGTTAACTGTCAACTCTCAACTGTCAACTGTCAACTGTCAACTGACTACTGAGCCCGTTTTTGCTCGCCCCTACCGCGCAAATATTCCGCTAAAAACGCCAATCCTCCCGAACCGACTATCAACAGCACGCTCAGAGCATTAATATCAGGTTTCACCCCAGTCCGAATCCGGCTAAAAATTTCCATCGGTAGAGTTGTAGTCCCGCTACCTGCGGTAAAACTCGCAATCAAAAAATCGTCCATGCTGAGGACAAAAGACAGCAGACAGCCCGAAACAATTCCAGGTATTAATTGAGGTAGCAAAACCTGCATAAAAGCCTCAACAGGAGTTGCACCCAAATCCAACGCAGCCTCTTCCAAATACGGGTTTAAATCAGCCAATCTAGTAGAAACAGCTAGAGCGATGTAAGCCAGACAAAACACAACGTGGGCGGCGACAATTGTCCACAAACTCAGAGGAATAGCCAGCGCCGCTAAAAATACCAGAGTAGCAACCGCGCTCGCAATATCTGGAATAATAATCGGCAAGTAGGAAACTCCCTGATATAAACTTTTGCCGGGAAAGCGGTAGCGGGCTAAACCAACGGCCATCAAAGTTCCGAGTACAGCCGAGATGGCAACTGCACAAACAGCCACTGTTAAACTGTTTCTCAGGGCAATTAAAATCCGCGTATCGCTAAATAATCTAACGTACCAATCTAAAGTAAATCCTTCCCAGCCCGCGCTGAAACGCGATTTGTTAAAGCTGTAAAATGTGAGTACCAGGATGGGCAGGTACATATAAAAAAACATCAAAACGGCAAATATCACCTGCCAAGAAATCTTAAATTTAGGCTTTAAGTACATATCGGGTTGTATTTCCTCCTGTGGATTGTCGGCGGTATTTTCCATATCTCGTTAATCAGGAATTGGTAATTGGTAGTCGGGGAATTTAGGAATTGATTGTTTTCAGTTGTTATTTGTTATTTGTTATTTGTTATTTGTTATTGTTGATTTGCGAAACATATCAACAACCATTAACCAGCAACTACCAATCAATAACTGATAACTGATAACTGATAACTGATAACTGTCAACTGTCAACTGTCAACTATCAACTGTCAACTATCAACTGTCAACTGTCAACTATCAACTGTCAACTGTCAACTGTCAACTGTCAACTGTCAACTGTCAACTGTCAACTGACTAAACTGCATTACGATCGCCATATTTGAGTAAAAGTGCAATTCCGATACTCACTGCAAAAATTAATACCATACTCAGAGCCGATCCTAGCCCCCAATTTTGAGTCGCCCCCAAAAACTGATTGTAAATCAAACGAGCCGCCGTCATGCTGGAAGCTCCACCGAGCAACTCCGGATCGACAAAATCGCCCAAACAGCTAATAAATACTAGCAAAGAACCAGCGGCAATCCCCGGCATCGTCTGCGGTACTGTCACTTTCCAGAAAGTTTCTACCGGATTCGCGCCCAAATCCTGAGACGCTTCTAGCAACCTGCGATCGAGCTTTTCCAAGGAAGCGTAGAGAATTGTTACGATATAAGGCAAATAGCTGTAAGCCATGCCAATTAGAACGGCAGAACTTTGATTTAACAATTCTAGAGGAGGTATGCCCAAAAGTCCCAGGAGCGAGTTGAGAACCCCCGTAGGACGCAGAATTGTAATCCAAGCATACGATCGCAACAGCGAAGAAGTCCACAGCGGCAACACAAAGCCCAACAACGTTAAATTCCGCCACTTGGGCGAGACATTGAGCGCGATCCAGTAAGCGACGGGAAATCCCAGCAGCAAACACAGAATAGTAGTTCCCGTGGCGAAAAAGAGCGATCGACCCATCACCTGCAAATTCAGCGGCTCAAACACTCGCAGGTAGTTAGCGATTCCCGAAGGATTCACCAAATCTCCCGGCTTAATATTCGGCACCAAACTAAGCTGAAAAATCACCAGAGTTGGTATTACTAATAATAAAAGCAGGAACAAGCCAGAAGGGCCGAGCAATGCCAGCGGCCCCGCCCACTTCGACCACGGGGGAACAGTTTCAGCCTTGACGGGAGTAGTGGGAGGAATCGGAGGTGGAGCTTTGGTAGAAACAGCCATAAATAATAGTTGGGATTTTTGATCGGTAGGGGCGGGTTCACCAATATCTTTAATTTGAAACCCCGAATTCGTATAAACCCGCCCCCACGAACACGGTAAATCGAAATGTACCCGATCGACTTATTGTCATAAAAATTGATGCGGGCGATCGGCAGGTAAGGGGGCGGGTTGATGTAAAAATTGGGTAAAAGTCAGAGATTGCGCGTAAAACCCGCCCTACAGGTTAGGGGTTAACCAGCGGTTAATTTAGTCCAGTAGCGATCGTACACTTCCATAAATTTCCCTACCGGAGCCACACCTTCGCAATTTTTCAAAACAGCTTCCGAAGGGAAAAGAAGCTCGTTTTCGCGAACTTCCGGCGTCAGCAAACTATAAGCATCTTCCGAAGGAGTTGAAAAACTGAGCCGCTCTACCAAAGAAGCAGCGACATCCGCTTGCAGCATAAAGTTAATCCACTTATAAGCTGCATCGGGATTGGGAGCACCTTTGGGAATTACTAAAGTGTCAGTCCACAGAGAAGAACCGCTTTTTGGTACGACATACTTCAATTTCTCGTTATCTGAAATTACTTCATTGGCATCAGAAGAATAACACATCGCTACCTTCAAATCCCCTGTCAGAATTTGTGGCCGCCAAGCATCAGTTGTAAAAGATGCGATCGCCGGTTTGAGTTCCACCAACTTTTCGTAAGCTTTTTTAACTTGCTCTTGGTTGGTAGAATTCAGAGAATAACCCAGCATCCGCAGCGCAGCGCCCATGACTTCTCGAACATCGCTGGCTAGAGTCATTCGCCTTGCTAACTCTTTTTTGTGCTGCCACAAATAAGTCCAATCGACCGGAGCTTCTTTGAGCTGTTCGCTGTTGTAAATCAAGCCTGTGGTGCCCCAACTCAAAGGCACGCTGTAGCGGTTTCCCGGGTCGTAGACAGGGTTTTGGAACTGTTTTTTTAGCCGGTCGAGTCCGCCCAAAATCGAGTGGTCTAATTGAGTCAACAGCCCGAGTTCCGTCATCTGAACCACCATGTAGTCAGACGGGTAAATGATGCTGTAAGCCCGGCCGCCGCCGGCTTGAACTCTAGCCAGCATCTCTTCGTTGGAGCTAAACACGTCAGCGACTACGCGAATGCCAGTTTTTTCAGCAAAGCGATCGAGCAAAGCTTCATCGGTATAGCCTGCCCAAGTATAGATGAAAAGTTGGTCGGCCGCGCCTTTAGTCGGAGGAGCAGATTGTACGTCTGCCAGCCGCCAGCCGCAACTGGAAAGAGCTAACCCGGAAATTGTCGCCGCCGAATTTTTTAGGAACTGACGGCGTGTAGAATTAGCCGGGAAAATCCTGGAAATTGGTAGATTTGTCGGAGGCACAGTTTGATTTTAGATTTTAGATTTTAGATTTTAGATTGGGGAATTGAGGATTGAGGATTGGGGATTGGGGATTGGGGAATTGGGGAATTGGGAATTGGGAATTGGTAATTGGTAATTGGGAATTGGGAATTAAGAATTCTCCCCCTCTCTCCCTCTCCCCCTCTCTCCCGCTCTCCATCGTTAGGATCGATCGCCCAACGCCAGACAATCAGTAGTTCCCCAGTAAGCATAAATCGGCGTGTGCGGGTCTGGGAAAGAGCCGCCAGTATTGGGCTGGCGCACCGTAATTTTATCGCCCGACGCCAACTCAACCACGTAATGAACGTGCGTGCCCATGTACATGATATTTTTGAGCCGCCCTTCAAAACAGTTCACCGACAATTCCGGCTGGTAGAGATTCAAATATACTTTTTCAGGCCGGACGCTGACAACAACAGAGTCACCGGTGACACCGCTCCACATATCCGACTGCTGAACAACTATTTTCAGATTGGCTGATGTGCGAACTGCGATCGTCGATCGGTCGATCGACTCCACCGTACCAGAAAACAAATTCGTATCCCCAATAAAATCCGCCACAAAAGCCGTCTGCGGGCACTCATAAATTTCTTCAGGCGAACCGATTTGCTCAATTCGGCCCTCGTGCATCACCGCAATCCGGTTAGAAAGACTCATCGCCTCTTCTTGATCGTGAGTCACCATCACAAAAGTCAAACCCAATTCTTGATGCAAATTCGACAATTCCAACTGCATCTGCTTCCGCAACTTCAAATCCAGAGCACCCAGCGGTTCGTCCAGCAGCAGAACCGCCGGTCGATTTACCAGAGCTCTCGCCAAAGCCACCCGCTGCTGCTGGCCCCCCGACATTTGACCGGGAAACCTGTTGGCGAAAGATTCCATTTTCACCAATTGCAAAGCTTCCCGTACCCGTTCTTCTACTTCCGATTTCCCCAGCTTTTTAATCCGCAATCCAAAAGCGATATTGTCCCAGACATTCATGTGTCCGAACAGGGCGTAGCTTTGAAACACGGTATTTACCGGACGGCGGTAAGCTGGAGTATTGGTCATCGACTGGCCGCGAATCATCAATTCGCCCGCCGAGGGAGTCTCGAACCCAGCGATCAAACGCAGCGTGGTAGTCTTACCGCAGCCGGAAGGCCCGAGAATGCTAAAAAATTCTCCTTGACGAATGCTGAGGTCAACTCCGCGGACTGCGGTTTCGCCGTTAAATACCTTAAAGACCTTGCGGAGTTCAACGTCAAGCGCTGTATCCGTTGCTGTCGTACCTTTGTTGAGTGCTGTCTGAAACATATTCGCCCTTTCCTGGGGTTAATGCACGCTGCTTGAATACAGTTTAACTTTAGACTTTTCTGTATTTTAGGCGAGGAAGGTTAGGAAGTAACAGGTTTTGGGATTTGTTCTTTAGATTCTATCTCAGAGTGCTGCTGCGCAAGACCGAATGTCTTGTGTCCCGCACTCCCATTCGATCGACTTCCATCGATCGGCCATCTATTCATTCTCTGGACTTGGCGTGGGAGAGGGTGTGGGAGAGGGTGTTTGCGGTTTCTCTTCTGTTTTAGGTGCTTCTGCTTTTTTCCACTCTGACAAAGGTCGCCCGACGGCATTTTTAAAGTCAAAAGGCACTAGCAGCACTGGCAAAGTTTGCGCCCTATTTTGAGGTGGCGCTTCCGGCGGATTGGCTTGAGCGTACAAGAAGCGGCCGCTAAAGTCTGTTTTGCCTAAAACTAGGCGGTGAGTTTCCTGGTTGTCCAGCTTGACTGTGACTGTAGCTTGGGGTTGGTCTAGACCGAATTCTGGCAGTTGAGCGGCTGTGATATTAATCGTGCGATCGCTCTTTCCTGTTGCCAGCCTGTCTAGCAAAAAATCCACCGATGCCTGATTTGCGTGTGCTTGCACTGGCAATTTCATTTCCCAGCTAGACTTGCCTCCTTTTATAGCATAAACGCGCTCAAAAGTCAAGATTTTTTCCGGAGTTTTGACTGTAAAGAATTGTACGCGATCGGACTTGAAAGTAAAAATTTTATGTTTCTCTTCCTTCGCCGCTTCCTGTTTCGGAGAAACTTGCATCTCGTACAAAGCAACAAACCCAGTCATGCTCAGGGCGACGGCTATCAATATAAATGTATTTTTCTGCAATTTCATAATAACCGGGAATTAGGCACAGTTTGATTTTAGATTTTAGATTTTAGATTTTAGATTTTAGATTTTAGGTTGGGGAATTGGTCATTGGTCATTGGTCATTGGTCATTGGTCATTGGTCATTGGTCATTGGTCATTGGTCATTGGTCATTGGTC
>NZ_JAUBVK010000025.1:1822-100539 GCF_036705795.1 Microcoleus sp. ARI1-B5 | reverse complement strand
AATTGGTAATTGGTAATTGGTAATTGGTAATTGGTAATTGGTAATTGGTAATTGGTAATTGGTAATTGGTAATTGGTTATTAGAAAAATGACTAACAAGTAACCACTAACTATTACCCATTACCCTATGCCCTCTCTGCCCTCTCTGCCCTGTTTGGCCTCTCTGCCCTGTTTGGCCGATACCCGATATTAGTTTGTGTTAATATGCTAAGATATCCAAAAACCCCGGTAATTTGGTGGACAAACTTCAGACAGACATAGAGGCAATTTGCTCTGAGATTGAGGCGTTGCGACGAGAACGCCAGCAGCTCAGCATTGGCGCTGCGGCGCCAGTCGGTGATTCGCCCCAAGCGATCGCTGATGCTTACCGCCGTCACGCGAGAGAAACAGCAGAAGTGTCGGCAGAAGTCAAGGGGATTGATGATGCGATCGCGGCTCTGTCAGCTCAACTGAATCAGAAACAGCAGCAATCGGTAAACTTGCAAAGAATGAGTCCGATGGAGCAGCAAGTTGAAGAGGGAAGAGAGCTCGCTCGCGGACACGCGGAACGGATTAACGAACTGGCGGCCCAATTGGCGGGGGAAGTGAAGGAACTTAAAGCCATTGCCGACCAAATTAGCCCCAGCTACTGGCAGGTTTATTACAAGCCTTTTATTACCGGTTTTAAAAGTATTTCTGTTCCCTACGTGCGATCGGACGGGGATGTGTGGACTATTGTCAATCGAGTAGTTTAGAGAGGCTGCGGGAGCAGAAATTAGAAGCATTCAAGACATTTTTTCTGTCCCTCTTCCTCTAATTCAACCGCGCAGCAGTTGCTTAATCGTACCCACCAATTCTTGTGGGTGAAATGGCTTGGCGATGTAAGCGTCTGCTCCTTGTTTCATTCCCCAGTAGCGATCGAACTCTTCGCTTTTGCTCGAACACATTACCACGGGCAAATTCTGAGTTTTGGGGTCGCTTTTGAGCCGGCGACAGACTTCGTAGCCGTTCATCCGGGGCATCACGATATCCAGAACCACTAAATCCGGGCGGTTGGCTTTGATTTGCTCTAGAGCTTCTACGCCATCACTAGCTACCGTGACGTTGAGCCCCCTACCTTTGAGCAAGTCGGCGATCATCTCCCGCAGAGTGACGCTATCGTCAACAACCATAACTGTACTCATAGAATAATCCCTACCAAGTTTCTGGGTTGAAACGTTCACATTAACGTTTGCATTAACGTTCACCTTCAAAGGTGTCTTTGCCCGATCGAGATTGCGCTCTGCTAGATGTAGTTTACCCACTTTTGCTGATTTCCCAATCATTTTTGAAGAATTATCGCGAAATAATAAAGATCCGCGCAATCTCGGTTGACACCCGAGGCTATGTCCGTTAGTCTATCATTTTCTTTCTCAAATGGTACGTTTGTCAAAAAATGACGGTGCTGCTTGGTTGTACACTTGGGGCCGAGTACGGCGGCGCGCCGCCGCCTGCATCAAAATTTGTCTAATTATGATTTTTCGTACCTAAAGTTGAGAGTTTTTGGTCGTAGAGGGTCTCTAAACCGACCGGGCGCTGCCGGTAGCTGTGGCGGTCGTTTTTGCAGCCGTTAGCCACGATTCCCAAGACGGAAGCTCCAGAAATTTTTAATTCTTCTAAAACTTTGCGAACTTGCGATCGGTCTGTTTTGGCAATTTGCACGACCATAATCGTAGCGTCGGTGTGAGCTGCGATCAAGTGAGCGTCTGCCAAGCCTGCTAGTGGCGGGGTGTCATAAATCACTAAGTCAAAAAATGCTTGAAACTGCTCCATCAGATACTGCATTTTTTTGGAAGAAAGCAGCTTGATCGGATCGGGGGGAATTTGGCCGGCGGTAAGTACGAACAAATTGTCTTGGTTGGGGGCTCGCTGAATCGCGTCGTTAAGGCTGATATCTGTGGAGATGGCATCGCCCAGGCCGCGCACGTTCGGCAGTCCTAGCTTAGCGTGCAGTTGCGGGCAGCGCAAATCTGCATCTACTAACAATACTCGCTGTCCGACTGCTGCTGCTGTGGCGGCCAGGTGCAAAGCTACTGTAGATTTGCCGTCTCCGGCTACGGCCGAGCCCACTAAGAGCGATCGAATCGCCGTACCTGCACTGAGCAAGTGAATGTTCGTGTAGAGCGATCGAAATGCTTCTAAAAATTGATAGTCCAACTCCCTAAAAATACTTTTCCCCCCGAGCATCCCAGCAGTAGGTGCAGCTTCGACAGGTTCGAGAACTTCCACTTGCGACTTCGACTTCGACGAGCGAGCCGATGTGAGTTTCCTCGGTTTCGCTGGCGGTCTGCGCTTGACTTTTTTGCTAAACGGAATCACCCCGATCACCGGCAATCTTGTGGCTATTCTCAGTGCTTCTGGAGTGTGGAAAACAGTATTTAGCACCTCTACCAGCAAGCCGACTGCTATGCCCAGCAGACCGCTTAAAATTACTGCCAGCACTAACTGTTTTTTGGTTTGTTTGACTGTAGCTGCGATCGGCTTGTTGAATTTGTCTAGCGGAATTTCCGGAGGATTGATCAGCACCCAGGGTATTTGCTGCTGAGCTGCATCAATCCGCAAGGCTTCGCGTTTTGCCAAAAAGTCCGACAAACTCTTAGTAACAACTTGTTGTTCCCGTACTAAATTGTCGTATTGTCTCGTTGTAACTGAAAAATTTCTAATTTTTTGGTATAGAGCCTTTTGCAAAGCAGTCATTTCGCGGTCGCGCGCCTCAACTTCTTTGATTTGGCTGGCCAAATTTCCCATCACCACTTCTTTTGCTTGTTGAGTCGCTGTTAAAACCAGTTCTTCCCGACTTTTTCGCAGTGCTAAAACAGGCAAACTGTCATCTCTGTACTGAGCTAATTTTAGGGATAGGTCTGAGTCTATTTTCTGGATTTGACCTAAGAGTCCGCCGTAAGCTTGTCCTTGGGTCATCAACACGCCAACAGGGTTATTTTGATCCAGTAAATTTTGATAGCTTTGGTAGAGATTTCGCATCCCTTTTAACTGTACTTGGAGTCCTACTTGCTGTCCCCGAATGCTTTGAACTTGTTCTGACAGAGATTTTCCCTCTAGCTGCGGCTCAAACAAGTTGCTCTGCTGCCGCAGTCTTTGGACTTGCAGTTGCAGAACTTCGACTCTTTCTCGGAGCTTGGGCATCTCCATATCTATAAATTTAATGCCTTGATTAATGCCCGTCAGACGCTGCTGCAAGCTGTACTCTAGATAAGCTTTAGAAACCTTATCCAATACGCCGTAAATTTTATTGGGATCTGAATCTTTGTAGCGAACTTCTAAAATTTTTGTCCCTTGCTGTTTGCCATCTTTTCCGTAGCTGATCCGGGTGATCGACAGTTTTGACATCAGTTCGCTGTAGGTCAGGTTAGAATACCAACCTCGCAATTCCTGAAGCACTGGCTGCATCATTTTGGGACTGCGCAAAATCCTAATTTGGGTTTCGTAATCTACTAAGCTAATTCCTTCTATATTAATTTTTGCTAAGTCGGCCGCGACGGTGTTGTCTAATTGTTTGGATAGCAAACCTTCAGCGGTGGCTGGTTCTACTAACAGGGAAAAGGAGCCTTCATACTCGATCGTTATCCGTTTAGAAGCGGTGACGATCGCAGTTCCTGCAAGGGCGCTCAAAGCAATGGTGGCTGCTGCCATGACTAGGATACGGCGGCGCAGGACTCCTAACAGCCAGGACAAGTCTAGCTTTTCTTCCTCTGTCTCCTCGACGAACCTATCTCTGTAGTTCTGAGCCGAGAAATCTGGCAGTTTGCCATTAGATTTGGGTGTGAAGGGTTGGTAATCTTGTCTGCTATCCATATTCAGCCTGGGTATTTTTGAGGTTTATATTTGTGATGTTGATATTTTTGAAGCTGCCACGCCGCGACCCAAGAAATCCTATTGTTTAATTTATTCTAGCCTTTGCCAGGAATTATCCACCTCACCAGCAACGTTCTTACCTGAATAAACTTCGGAGAACGTTTATAAAATTTAACACTCCGGTAGCTGGCCCGACAGGCCCGACTACAGCGTTCATGCGGTCTATGAAGTTGACGAGACCGCTGCGGGATACGATAATCATGTCGTTGTTGCGAAGTTGAGGATTGACTTCTTCGTTAATGCCTTGAGTTAAATCGACTTCGATCGTCCGTTTAGTAGCTGTACCGTCCTGATTGAGGCGGACTAGCTCAACTTTATTCCTTCTAGCTCTGGTATTCTCGTAGCCAAAAAATCCTCGCGAAATTAAAGCTTGATTCAGGGTGGCATTGGCTGGCAGCCTTAGGGGATCGAGGGATGTTCTGATTTCTCCTACTACAAAAACGTTGATGCCGGGGGGAGAAAAGTTAGTGTTAGCCAGCAGGCCTGCTTCTGCGGGGTTGACGATAGTTGCTTTGGGAACGACGATCGTGTCTCCCTGCTGCAGGATGGTATCTTGGGCGCCGTCGCCGGACTCTAGGAATTGCCACAGGTTGACTGGAATAATTTGTTCGCCTCTTCTGGTGATGCGGCGCACTTGAATTTGGCGGATGTCGGCTTCGGAGGTAATTCCGCCTGCAAGCTGAATGGCGCGGATGACGGTGGGGAAGCCTTCTCGGCTGAGGTCGCTGTTGGTGTTGCCGCCGATGACGACGTAAGCGCCCGGGCGGGTGACTTGGCCGACGATGGAGATCGATCGAGGTTTTTCGGGCGGCGGCGAAAAGTTGGCGGTCGCGAATTGGCGCGCTTCTGCTTGGTTGAAGTTCGCGACGGTGGGGATCACAATTGTGTCTCTGTCTTGCAAAATGATATCTTGGGAGATGTCCCCTTCTTGCAAGAATTTCCACAGGTTGACGCTGAGCACTTGGTCGGGGCCGTCGGGTTGGGGACGGCGCACGCGGATGTTGCGGATGTCGGCGACGCCAGTGACGCCTTCTGCGAGTCTGATGGCTTGGGTGACAGTTGGGTACTGCACGCTGGGCGTGACGCCCGGGCCGGGAGTGAGGGTGATCGTGAAGTTTCCGGGCCTGGTGACTTCTCCGATGACGCCGACGTTGAGGGGGCGGGCGGCGACGAGGCTGACTGTGACTATCGGGTCTTTGAGGATGCGGCGGTAGGCGTTGCGGATGATGGTAGTGGCTTCTACTAAGGTGCGGCCGCGGACGGAGATCAGACCGATCAGCGGCAGGTTGACAGAACCGTCTGAGAGGACTTCGTAGCCGCGGGTGAGTTCGGGTACTTCGAGTATTTCTACTTGGATGCGATCGCCACCGCCGAGTTTGTAGCTTTCGGGCGCTCTTCTAACGCCCGCAGGCGGTGTGGTGACAGCGCCCGGACGCAATGGCAGTTGCGCCGCTGCACCCGGAGCGAAGCCCAGGGAAATACTCGCTCCGGCTAAAGTCCACAAGGTCAAACTCAAGACGGGCGCGGTTATTTGTTTGGGAAAATCAGCGTTAACCACAGGCTACCTATTTTATTTGAGGCTCATTCACCAGTTTAATCGCTCATCATTGAAATGCGATATCTAGCGCAGATACAAAGAAAAAAAATCATCAAATTTTCTTCCCCTCCCCTCCGGGCACTTACGTAGAAGGCAGAATTAAACAAATCCTCGCTATTGGCGAACCCCTCTCCTCATACCCAACCACCAGACAAGTTAGATCCGCAGCAGCTTGCATAGAAGGCTAAAGGGCGACAACTGCCTCGGTTTATTGTTATTTTGGTGGAATTAGCCCGCTGCTAAATTGATATTTTTCTCAGAGAGGGTAGATATTTATGGCGAGAATGATTAAGGAACTAATTTTCAGCAATAATTTGTTGCTGATTATATTGGGTGTCAGTGGATTGATAATCACTCTGTTCATATTTCAGATAGCCAGCAAAAAAAAATTCGGTGTTACTTTTGAAAAATGGTTTGCTGTTTTGTACATTTTCATATCTCCTCACGTCAATGTACCTCCTTTTAATTACCTGCATTTTATCAATCTTACTCAAACTAATGGCGCTGCTATCAATCAGCTTCCTTTTGTATTTTATCCCTGGATATTATTTGTTTTGTGTGGAAGATTTATATTTTTTTTCAAACATCAGTTTGTAGAAGGATTGTCATTTTTAGTGCTGAGAAATCCTGGTTTTTCCCTGTATTGTTTGCTACCAATAACATCGACACTCTGGTCGCTAGTTCCTGATATTACGCTGAAAGCGGGGATGGCATTTACAGGTTTTACGGTTGTGGGTTTTTATGTAGGTGCGCGATATGAGTGGCACGAACTATCAGGCTTGGTGCGATGGGGCTATACCTCGATCGGTATAGTTAGTTTTTTGCGGCACCCGAATGTGGGACGGGAATTTGCAGGAATTACCAGTCACAAAAATTCTCTGGGCAGCATCATGGTGGTGAGTACAGCACTTTGGTACCTGCACTATTCCCAAGGTGCTAAAACTCAGAAAGAACGCTGGATAGCTCTCTTATTCATGTTGTTTTCATTTTATTTGGTGAGAGCTACTAGCTCAGGGGGTTCTCTAGTTAATAGTTTGATGCTCATAGTTATAGTATCATCCTTGAGTTTTTTGAGCAAGTTAAAGTTTCAATGGGCATTTACTTGTATTGTCGGCTTTACGGTCTTCGGTATCATAGGTAGCGTTTATATAATAGACAATTTAGAGTCCATTGTTGTCGGAGGTTTGGGAAAGGATTTGACTTTGACAGGACGCACGGAGTTCTGGCCCCAATTAATCGCGGCCGCCAATCAGCGTCCTTGGTTTGGCTATGGATTTGAGGGATTTTTTCAACAAGAGTTACTAGGTAAGGAAACCCCAGCTTATTTTATATATACTACGAATGGATTTCAACCTAAAACTGCTCATAATGGGGCTATAGCAGTCTTGCTCTCTTTCGGCTATCCGGGACTGATACTAATCTTAGTTTCTGTGTTGACTAATCTGATTTTTGCCGTCCGGCAACTGAGCCGCAGCCCGCTATCTCAAGCGGGAATACCGATTATTTACTTAGTTTTTATTATTTTGAACAACCTAACTGAAGGTTCTCTAGGTGATATTGGGGATGTGTGGCTTGCCTACGTGTTAATAACAGTTAGACTCAGTATCGATAGTAGCAAATCTCCATCCAGCAACCGCCGCATTTACGGAGGCGATTTGGTGCCGCGATCGCCATCGGGATTGAATCCAGATTAACTTGCAGAAGTTAAAAATCGATCGACTTATGATATACTATATTAATGAGTCTGGTTTTTGATTAATTCCCCAGCGCTCAAAAAGTATATTTACTTCTGACAGGGACTGAAAACTTTCTGATGTTAGATAAGCTAAATGCGGTCAGTCAAAAGCTCGGCCCCGGCCTCCGCCAGGTACTCGGCAACCTGGCTTGGCTGTTGACCGACCAAATTTTGCAGATGGCTCTGGGTCTGCTGGTGGGCGTGTGGGTAGCACGATATCTGGGCCCGGAACAATTTGGCTTAATCAATTATGCGATCGCCTTTGTTTCCCTGTTTGCCTCGGTGGCAACAATGGGATTGGGTACTCTGGTAGTGCGCGATATTGCTCGCAATCCCGACTGCAAAGAAGAGACTCTAGGGACTGCTTTTGCCATACAATTAGCAGGCGGAATCATCACTTTACTGCTAACGGTGACAGTGATTTCGATACAGAATCCCAACGACAGCTTAACTCGTTGGCTGGTGGGTATCATCGCCGCCGGAACTATTTTTCAGTCCTTTGAAACAATAAATTTTTGGTTTCAATCTCAAGTTCAATCTAAATATACAGTTGTTGCTAAAAATTTCGTATCGTTACTGGTTGCAGGACTCAGAATCGGATTAATTCAACTCAAAGCACCGCTGATTGCTTTTGCTTGGATCAGGTTGGGAGAGGTAGCATTAGCCGGATTGGCGATCGCCATTGTCTACCAAAGCAAGGGAAATGATTTCAAGCTGTGGCGAGTCAGTTGGCAGCGAGGCAAAGAATTGCTTCAGGAAAGTTGGCCGCTCGTGCTATCGGGCTTGGCGGTTTTTATTTATTCCAAAATCGATCAGATTATGCTCGGCTCTATAAATAAAACTGAGTTAGGATATTATGCAGTTGCAGTCAAACTCTCGGAAATCTGTGATTTCTTGCCGGTGATTATTGCTTCTTCTATTTTCCCTAAACTCGCACAGTTAAGAGAAAAAAATTATGGCGAATACTTAAAAAACTTTCAGATTTACTCAGATACCATGTTATTTTTGTGGTTGGGAGTGGCAGTACCAATCTCTCTGCTAGCTCCTTTCATAGTCCAGACTCTATACGGCGAGCAATATACAGATTCAGCCAGGGTGTTGTCAATCTACGTTTGGGCTCAATTTGGCAGTAACTTTGGTATCGCTAGAAATACCTATTTTGCCTTAGAAGGTCAACTGCGATACGGTCTTTACTTGACAGTTATTGGCTCAGTTTTTAATATAGTATTGAACTCTCTACTGATTCCTAAATATGGAGCTTTTGGAGCAACGGCGGCAACTTTAATCACTTATTTCTATGTAATTATTTTAGTCAACTTTTTGATTAAAGAACTGAGACCTTTTGGCAATTTAATCCTAAATTCGCTGAATTTATACAAGGCGGCTTCCAGGCTGATAGGATTGATCAAATGATTGAAATTAAACCCAAGCTCCAACATCGATCGCACTGTCCATATTCTGGGCAAATACTCAAACCTGTTAAAGTATTGTGGCAAGGTACCCGCGTCTGTGTTGTGTCTGAGTCTCCAGGAGGCGGCGAAATCATTGACGAGTTGAGAATTGGCCACGCCGCTAAAACTGCTTACAGCATTAACTTAGCTGAAGGAACAACTGTTAGTGATGACAAATATGCGGAAGAATTTTTAGCAAAACCATTGCTCAAATCTCTGCAAAATCCTCAAAACGAACAGCTAGAAATTTCTCAAGAAATCTTCAAATCTTACCAGCGGGTAATCGTATTAAACTGCATTGATTATCTTTACGGACACAGCCTTTTAAAGTTGCTCAACGCACAGAGGCATTTAGAATCTCACCCAGAGTTGGGTTTGATTGTCATCGTCCAAAAATTTATGAGGTGGATGGTTCCCGAAGGAGTGGCAGAAGTCTGGACAGTACCTATATCGCTGAAAAATGGTCAGTCTTACTATCCCAGTTTTGGCGATTTTGTCAGCAAACAGTTAGAACGTTTTGATGAAGTTTACGTCAGTGAAGCCTATTCTCACCCCAGTCAATTTGATATTAGTAAATTTACGGGGGTTCCCAAACACGATTTTGACAAGGAAGAATACAAAATTACTTTTGTTTGGCGGGAAGATCGGCTGTGGTGCAATAATTTGCTTGTGAAACTTTGCCGAAAAATCAACTTGCTGCAAATTCTTTTAAGTATTCAAAATTGGAAGGTGCAGAGGTTGTTTAAGAAAATGCGAAAGTTGCTGCCGCAAGCGGAGTTTGCAGTTGCAGGTTTAGGCAAAAGCACTAGCTTTCCTGAGTGGGTAGAAGATTTCAGGGTGGATAAGTTTGATGAAAAAACAGAGAGGCAAATGTGTGAGGTTTACTCTGAGAGTCGCTTGGTGATAGGCATTCACGGTTCCAATATGTTGCTGCCTTCGGGGCACGCTGGTATGACGATCGATATGATCGAGGAAAGGTGGGGCAATTTTGCTCAAGATATTTTATATCAAGAAACAGATCCCAGACTGTCTTCGTTTCGCTATCGATATCTGCCGCTGGCGACTAGCTTGAGCAACTTAGCGCATATTGGTTCTGAAATGATTCTCAAGCGATCGGATTTCTATTTTCACATGATGGGCGATTCCCTACCCTTCACCGAACCCCTTCGGGGAACGGGATAGCTTCGCTTCACGGCTTTAATTGAATCCACACTTTAAATATAACAGGAGATCTAGGCCATGAATAACAGCGGTTCTGTTTACATAGTTACTGGAATGTGCTGTGATGAAGAAGGTCAGGAAAGTAAATATCCGCAGGGATCGGATGCTAAATCTTCATCGGAGAAATTTCAATTAGTTTACTGGCGATGTGCGGTGGTATATTTTGCTTCCAGCGTGAGAAATAACCCGGAAGCTCAGCATATCTTATTTACGAATGCCGATCGCATTCCAAATATTGAAAGCTTTAACACCGTTGAGTTTTTCGACAAAATCGGAGTTAAAGTTGTCCAGATTCCATTTACCTATCAGCCACCAATTGAATACTACCACGCCTTCAGAAGTACGTTTTTTAAGTTTGACATAATTCAATATTTGAAAAATCATTCTGAGTTAAACGATCGCTGTATCGCTTTAGACTCTGACTGCGTGTGGGTAAACTCCGCCGATCGCATAATTGCCGATATTGAAAAACAAGGTTTGGCAACCTACGATTTGTACGAGCCTGAAGACAAAAAAATCAGCGGTTTAACCAGGCGAGAAATGCAGAAAATTTATGAGGAATTAGGCTATAAAGTAGATGAGCCTCCCAAGTATTTTGGTGCAGAATTTATCGTAGGAAGTGGCAAGCACATTAAAATACTGTCCGACGAAGTAGACTCGATATGGGAGACTTGCTTGCAAAGATTTGCCGAAGGAAAGACAAAATTAAATACAGAAGAGCAGATGCTCACCTACATTTACAATAAGCTGGGATATGCTCGCAGCAGCGGCAATGCTTATTTTAATCGAGTGTGGACATCGCCGATACTTTGTACAGCAACTGAGGCTGATTTCAAAATGGATGTGTGGCATTTGCCTGCAGAAAAAGGCTACGGAATTAAGCGACTGTTTAGCCAAGTGGCTAATCCCCAATCAGATTTTTGGAATGTGCCTCTAGGAGAGCAGTTTACTAAATATGTTGCGGGTTATGTAGGAATACCAAAACGCAATATTCCTAAGATTGTTTTGGATGTATTTGACAATAAAATTTCGGGTCTAAAAAGGAGATTGTCGAAAGTCACAAGTGTTGTCAGCAATTAGCAGAGTGGAGTTGTGTAAATGTTCGATAGACCATTAAAAACCCCCGTCGCGTTTATTATTTTCAAACGTCCTGAAGAAACTCTGAGAGTATTCGCAGAAATCCGCAAAGTCAAGCCGTCTAAATTGTTAGTAGTTGCTGACGGGCCGCGGCCGGACAGACCGGGAGAAGACCGGCAATGCGCTGCTGCTCGCGCGATTATTGAGCAGGTGGATTGGGAATGCGAAGTTTTGCAGAATTATGCTGAGACAAATTTGGGCTGTCGCCAGCGCGTTTCTAGCGGGTTAGATTGGGTGTTTGATACGGTGGAAGAGGCGATTATTATTGAGGATGATTGTTTGCCTGACAGTACATTTTTCTACTTTGCAGAAGAGTTGCTCGAACGCTACCGATACGACGAACGAATTATGTCGATATCTGGACAAAACGTGCAGTTTGGGAAGCAGCGAACTGATTGTAGCTACTACTTTTCTCGCTACACTCACTGCTGGAGTTGGGCGAGTTGGAGGCGAGCTTGGCGACACTACGATTTAGATATGAAGCTGTGGCCGTCGGTTCGAGATGGCAATTATTTGATGGATGTGTTGGGAGATGCTCGTGCTGCCAAAATCTGGACGAAAACTTGTCAGTTGTGTTACGAAAAAGCTATTGATACTTGGGATTTTCAGTGGACATTTGCTAGTTTTATTCAAAATGGTTTGAATATTTTGTCTAATGTCAATTTAGCTGCAAATATCGGACACGGAACGGGGGGAACTCACACGGATGATCTCAACAGTCCCTACAATAATATGCCTGTTGAACCGATCGCCTTTCCTCTAAAACATCCTCCGTTTGTGATTCGGGACGCGCAAGCCGATCGCTTCACTCAGGAGAGTTTATATGATTACGATCCGAAATTTGTCAAGAAAGTCCAGCGAAAAATTAAAAAACTTTTGAGAATTTAATTAACTAACCATGGGTTAAGGATGTTTTGATGAAAGTTTTGCTGGTCAGTAATTACGATATTAAAGGTGGTGCTGCGAGGGCGACTTATCGCCTGCACCAGGGCTTGCAAAGTGTGGGGGTAAATTCCCAAATGTTGGTGAATTACAAGTCGAGTAATGATGAAAGCGTGCGGTTGATGCCGACCAAATTAGGAGAAAAGTTTAAGAGTCTCAGAGCTAAATTAAATAGATTGCCGTTAAAAGTTTATCCAAAACTAGGTCAGGTAATTTTTTCGCCGCAATGGGTTCCTGATTCCTTGGCATCTGAAGTTGCCAAAGTCAACCCAGATGTGATTAATTTGCACTGGGTTTGTGAAGGTTATATGCAGATTGAAACCCTCGCCAAGTTTAATAAACCGGTGGTTTGGACGCTGCACGATATGTGGGCGTTTACGGGTGGATGTCACTACAGTGAAAGTTGCGATCGCTATATTGGTGCTTGCGGTGCTTGTCCGCAACTGCACAGCACTAAAGATGCGGATATTTCTCGTTGGATTTGGCAGCGCAAAGCTCAATCTTGGCAAAATTTGAATCTGACTTTGGTAACTCCGAGTCATTGGTTGGCTGAATGCGCTAAATCTAGTTCTTTGTTTGAAAAATATCCAGTTAAAGTCATTGCTAATGGCCTTGATGCTCAACTCTACAAGCCGCTGAACCGCCCGCAGGTGAGAGATAGTTTGAATTTGCCCCAACACAAACAGTTGGTGTTGTTTGGGGCGATGCAGGGTACGGGCGATCGCTGGAAGGGTTTTCCGTTGCTGGTTCCGGCTTTGCAAAGCCTCAGTAAGTCGGGATGGCAAGATCGAATTGAACTTTTGGTTTTTGGGTGTTCTGAGCCTGAAAGCCCGATCGATGTCGGTTTCAAAACTCATTATTTAGGCAGGTTGGATGATGCTGCTTTGTCACAGGTTTATGCAGCGGCGGATGTGATGGTTGTGCCGTCGCGGTACGAAGCTTTTGGTCAGACGGCATCGGAAGCGCTCGCTTGCGGTACGCCTGTGGTGGCTTTTGATGTGACGGGATTAAAAGATATTGTCGATCGCCAGCACAATGGATATTTAGCTCAACCTTACGACAGTGAGGATTTAGCGCGAGGGATTGCTTGGGTGCTAGAAGATTCCGAGCGACACCAACAGCTTTGTCGCAACGCACGAGAGAAAGTCGAAGCAAAGTTTACGTTAGAAGTGCAAGCTCGCGAGTATCAAAACCTTTATCAAGAAGTTTGGCAAGCTGCTAAGTAGGTAAAACTCATTAAACGTAGAACTTGTAGGGTATTGAGAATGTCGGTTTTTGGGTGTGTATTGGTATATTTTCGGATAGTGGACGTGTTGATTGCTACAATCACCTCCTCAGGCAATTATCGTCGGGGCAAAGCTAGAAAATCAAAAAATAAACGATCGACTAAATATTCTTGATACTCGCGACAGATTAAGTTAATAATTGAATAGGACTCGCAGTCGATCGGCATTGTCGATCGCCAGAGGACAGTTTTATACCAATTTTGCACAAACAGCCCAATATTTGATATAGATGGAGCCGATAAGTATAGCAGTCCTGATGACTTGCCATAACCGCAAGTTAAAGACTTTAGCCACTCTAGAGTCGCTGTTTAAGCAAATATTGACAAGTGAAATTGCACTCAATGCTTATCTGGTAGATGACGGCAGCACTGATGGCACAGCCGAAGCCGTACAGCAAACATACCCTCAAGTCAAGATTTTTTCGGGAGATGGTAACTTATTTTGGAATGGAGGAATGCGTGTTGCTTTCACCGAAGCCATGAAAGACGATCCAGATTACTATGTCTGGCTCAACGACGACACCGTACTCGATCCTGAAGCTTTAAACGACCTGCTGACAACCAGTAGCGAGCTAATTAAAAAAGGAGAAAAAAAGGCGATCGTCGCCGGCTCTACTCGCGATCCAGAAACAGGTAATTTTACTTACGGCGGCATAGTCAAAATTACCCCATTGCTTCCCTTTAAATTTCGCTTCCTCGAACCTACAAAAGCAGCTCAGCCTTGTGACAGCATGAATGGTAACTGCGTGTTAATTCCCCGCAGCGTGGTTGAACTGGTTGGCAATCTCGATCCAGCTTTTATTCATTATCTATCAGATTGGGAATACGGCCTGCGTGCCAGACAAAAAGGCTGTACAGTTTGGATAGCTCCAGGCTATCAAGGAACTTGTTCTCCCAATCCGCAGTCAACAACAATAGCGGCTGCCAATATGAGTGAAGGCTTGCAAAAAATGAACCAACCCAAGGGTTTAGCTTTTAAAGATGCTACCCTTCAACCCTGGGAAGAGTGGAAAGTATTTGCTCAGCGTCACGGTGGTTTATTCTGGCCAGTGTATTGGTTGCTACCTTACAGAAGGTTAGTTTGGTTTTCAGTTTTGAGCAAGCTGGGATTAACTAAAAACAAAACCCAAGGTGAATAGCATGGTCGATCGAGATGATTTGCGCGTCGCTTGGCTGGTTCCAGAAGTAGAATTGGGTGCATATTGGCAGCCTGTATTGAGAGAATTTACAAAAGTATATAAGAATACAGTGTTTTATACTGGTCGCGTGTGGTCTGGGTTCGATCCGACGCTACCGGGAGCATCAGCAATTAAGTTAGTAGGGGAGACTAAATTTGTCGAAACCCAAAAGATAGAAACAGGATACGATCGCGGTTTCATCGCAGTGTCGCCTAGCATCATCGGTCAGTTGCTCAAATTTAGACCTCAAGTAGTTTTTCCTCAAGCTTTTTCTTTGTGGACTGTCTTGGTAATTCTCCTCAAACCGTTTTGTCAATGGCGAGTTGCAATTATTTATGACGGGAGTTCCCCAAACACAGATTTTCGAGATTCGAGTTTTCGGACATTCGCCAGACGCATTTTAGCTAAATTTGCCGATGCTTTTATTTCTAACAGCCAAGCCGGGAAAAGATATTTGGTGGAAGTTCTCCATGCACCGGAAAAGCAGGTTTTTACGAGAACTTATTTAGTTCCCGATGCGGAAACGCTGCTGAAACCTTTGGCCACAACCAAGCCGCTAAATTTAGATGTCAAACAGCCAGTTTTTTTATATGTGGGACGGATCACAGCTAGAAAAGGAATTAAGACACTGTTAGAAGCTTGTGCCATACTCAAAAAGCAAGGATATTCTGATTATACTTTACTAATTGTTGGCAAGGGCGACCAGCGAGATGAGTTGGAAGCTTTTATTAAAGAGCAAGATTTCCCCGAGCAAGTAAACTGGGTGGGATGGGTTGATTACGGAAGTTTGGGAGCTTATTTTCAGCTTGCTGATATTTTTGTATTTCCTACTTTTGAGGATGTCTGGGGGATGGTTGTACCGGAAGCAATGGTGTTTGGGAAACCGGTATTGTGTTCTAACGGTGCAGCTTCCTGTGAGTTAATTGCGTCGGGGGAAAACGGTTATATTTTCGATCCTAGCAATGCCAAGGAGTTGGCAGAAAAGATGCAGGTTTTTATAGGTCGTCCTGATTTGATTGAATCGATGGGAGAGTGTTCGCGACAGCTAATTTCTCAAAAAAATCCTGAAACAGCAGCTAAAGCTTATGTCGAAGTTACATCTTTTTTAATGGGGAAGAGGTGAAGTCATTAGTCATTAGTCATTAGTCATTAGTCATTAGTCATTAGTCATTAGTTATCAGTCATTAGTTATCAGTCATCAGTCAGAAGGAAGAGGGAAGAATTTTTTACGGGGAAATTTCCACTTCCAATTACCAATTACCAATTCTCAATGCCCAATGCCCAATGCCCAATTACCAATTACCAATTACCAATTCCCAATATCCCCGATTACCGATTACCAATTACCAATTACCAATTACTAATTACCGATGAAAGTTCTATTATCTGCCTTTGCTTGCGAACCTAATCTCGGCTCCGAAGAGGGAGTGGGATGGAATACTGTTATTCAATCTGCTAAACATCACGAAAGTTGGGTATTTACTCGCACGTTTTGTCGATCGTACATTGAAGCAGAACTAGAACGCAATCCAGTGCCCAACCTGCACTTTGTTTATTTCGATCCCTTTGGGTGGAGCGAAGATTGGAAGGGGAGACAGGGATTGCTGCAACTTCACTACTATTTGTGGCAAATCTGGGCTTATTTTATCGCTCGAAAGCTCGATCGCGAAATTGGTTTTGATGTAGTACATCACGTAACTTATGTCAAACATTGGTCTCCAAGTTTCCTGGCGCTGTTACCGCATCCTTTTATTTGGGGGCCTGTGGGGGGTGCAGAAGCAGCACCAAAGCCTTTTTGGCAAGATTTTAGCCGCCGGGGCAAAATTTACGAAACGCTGCGAGCATTGGCTCAAAGCGCCGGAGAACGCGATCCGTTTGTGGGGCTGACGGCGCGCCGCAGTGCCGTGGCGCTGGCAACTACCGAAGAAACAGCAGCCCGAGTGCGATTTCTCAAAGCAAAAAATGTGAAAATTTTCTCGCAAGTCGGTTTGTCCCAGCAGGAAATTGAGGAACTAGAAAAATTTCCAACCCCGCCGGATCGACCAATTAGATTTATCAGTGTCGGTCGTCTATTACACTGGAAAGGGATGCACTTGGGACTCCGTGCATTTGCGGAGGCGAAGGTGGAACAATCGGAATATTGGATTGTCGGAGACGGCCCGGAAAGGCAGCGTTTAGAAGATTTGGTAACAGAATTGGGACTGGCAAATAAAGTACATTTTTGGGGAGCTTTACCGCGCACTGAAACTCTTTCTAAAATGGCGGAGTCTCACGTTCTCCTCCATCCGAGTTTGCACGACTCTGGCGGTTTTGTCTGCACGGAAATGATGGGGGTTGGGCGTCCGACGATTTGTTTGGATTTGGGCGGCCCCGCTACTCAAGTGACTGCTGAAACTGGCATTAAAGTGGCTGCTACTGACCCCGATCGCGCCGTGCAAGGTCTAGCAGAAGCTATAGTGTGTTTAGCGCACGATCGTGAATTGCGAGATCGCTTGGGTCGTGCGGGTCAAAAGCGCGTCAGGGAAATCTATGATTGGAATATCAAAGGTAAATTTTTTGCCGAATTGTGCGAAGATGTATTCCAAGGCAAACCAGGATAAAATCTGATTTGCTCGATCGCACAAAACAAAGAAAACTATATTTTTTAGGCGGTGAAGCGTGAGCGTTGCAATCATTACTGGAGCGGCGGGTTTAATTGGATCTGAGGCCTGTAAATTCTTTGCCAAACAAGGTTTCGACATCGTTGGCATCGACAACAATATGCGCCAGTTCTTTTTTGGTGCTGATGGTTCTACTAATTGGAACCGCCAACAACTAGAAAAATCACTGGGAACAAAGTATTACCATTTAGATGTGGACATTCGCGACTATGAAGCGATTACCAATATCTTTCAGCGGTACGGCGAGTCGGTCGAGTTAGTAATTCACACAGCAGCCCAACCCAGCCACGATTGGGCTGCCCGCGCTCCTAAAATAGATTTTACCGTCAACGCTAACGGTACTCTCAATCTTTTAGAAGTAACTCGCTTGTACTGTCCCAATGCCGTTTTCATTTTCACTTCTACTAACAAAGTATACGGCGACACGCCCAACAAATTGCCTTTAGTTGAATTAGAACACAGGTGGGAAATTGAACCAGGTCATACTTACGAAAGTGGCATTCGGGAAGATATGTCGATCGACCAGTGCCTGCACAGTTTGTTTGGTGCTTCCAAGGTATCCGCTGATGTTTTAGTTCAAGAATACGGTCGTTATTTTAATATGAATACGGCTTGTTTTCGGGGTGGCTGTCTGACTGGTCCAAATCATTCTGGAGCTCAATTACACGGCTTCCTCGCCTACTTAATGAAGTGCGCCGTGACGGGAACTCCTTACACCGTGTTTGGCTACAAAGGCAAGCAAGTCCGCGACAACATTCACAGTGCTGATTTAATTTCGGCATTTTATGAGTTTTATAAAGCTCCCCGAAGCGCCCAAGTTTATAATACAGGAGGAGGCCGGTACAGCAATTGTTCGATGTTAGAAGCCATCCAGATGTGCGAGGCAATTGCGGAACGCAAATTCAATTGGACTTATGCTGAAGGGAATCGCATTGGCGATCACATTTGGTGGATTAGCGACAATTCAAAATTCGCCAGTCACTATCCTGACTGGAAAATGAAATATAACGTTAAACAAATCCTGCAGGAGATTTATGAATGTAACCGCGAGCGCTGGCTGAAAGAGGGATCGCAGAATTGAGCGGGGAGAAAAAGAATTTCCGGGCAATTTTGGTAAATGATTGAATACAACGTTCAAACAATCATACACGAGATTTATGAGTGTAACGGTGAGTGTTGGTTTACAGAGGTGTTCTATGATCGATCTCGGGAAAAAGAATGTACTCGGCATATTAGTAAATGCCGTTAATTATGAAGCGGCTGTCAGCAAAATTATGGCGGCAGCCAGCGCCGGAAAACCACTGTCAGTTTCGGCTTTAGCGGTTCACGGGGTAATGACTGGGGTGCTTGACAGCACTCACCGCTACCGGATCAATCACATTGACTTAGTATTGCCAGACGGACAACCCGTAAGATGGGCGTTAAATTTGCTCTACAATACGGGATTGCCCGATCGAGTTTGCGGGCCGAATGCGATGTTACACATCTGCGAACGTGCGGCCGAAGAAGGATTCTCTATCTATTTGTACGGATCTAAAGCTTCTGTACTGGAGGCTTTGTCTCGCAATCTCTGCCAGCGTTATCCCAAGTTAATTATTGCTGGAACTCAGCCTTCTAAATTTAGGCACGTTTCGCCCCAAGAGAAAAAGGAAATTGCGCTGCAAATTCGCAACAGCGGTGCAGCCATTACTTTTGTAGGTTTGGGCTGTCCGCGACAAGAAGTCTGGGCTTACGAATACCGGGATGACATATCAATGCCGCTGATTGCTGTAGGTGCAGCCTACGATTTTCATGCGGGAAATTTGGCGAAATCTCCTGAGCTTTTGTCTAAGATAGGTTTGGAATGGCTGTTTAGGCTGATGAAGGAACCCCGGCGCCTCTGGCAGCGGTATGTTTTGTTGAATCCGCTTTATATCTGGCTGTTTTTGCTGCAAGCTTTCAAATTAAAAGAGTTCGACCCCAAAGACGCCACGCCGCCCGTGGAAGAAGTATTGTATGGTTGAATTTTCTCTCTTGTGTTGTAAATAGTCAGTTTTCACAAATAAAAAGCCAAAAGCCACAAGTAGAAATAATCATTAATTATTTTGACCTGCGACTTTAAACTTGTGAGGATTTAAATCGAGAATTAATGGGTTGTTTTCTGTAACTTTTGTTGTGCTTGTTTTGTAACTGTCTAGGTTATCGATTGATTTGAGGCGATCGCATAAAATTTCATTTCACTTTTTATTTGAGATTGCTGGTTTGTCTTAAAAGTCTTCCTTACGGCGGAATTTCCAGTTAGGGAATAAGTTTAGCCTAAATTCAGGCTGTTGTAAGTTTGTGGGAAAATTAACAAGATTCGAGCCGATCGACCGCGCGGCTGTATCATTGATGGTGTTGCTGAGTTTGGCGAGCGGGTTTTTGCTTGCTCAGGGCGATCGATCTTTACCGAAAGTGCGCGATTTTAGCTGGCAAAACAAACAGGTAGGGGCGGGAGATACTGCTTTTGTCCTGACTTTCAGCCGCCCGATGGATCGTGCAAGCGTAGAAGCAAACCTGCACGTAGAGCCGCCTCTGCCGGGAAAAATTAGTTGGTCGGGGCGGCGGATGGTATATACTTTGATAGCGCCTCCCCAGTACGACCGCACTTATAAAATTACATTGCAAAAAGCGCGGGAGCAACTAGGTTCTGACAAACAAGGAAATGCGATCGCACCGTTTGCCAGTCAATTTAGCACGCCCGATCGAGCTTTTGTTTACAAAGGCACAGAAGCCGCAGAAAAAGGGCGGTTAATTCTTTACAATCTCACCCGCCAACAAAAAATAATCCTCACCCCTGAGAACTTAGTCGTTAAAGATTTTAGAATTTATCCGGCGGGCGATCGCATATTATTTTCTGCTAGCGAATGGTCGAAATACAAGCCTGGTTTGTACGAACAATCTTTGTATGCCGCAACCACAGGCAGAAGTTCCGATCCGGCTCAAAAACCGGGTTTGATCCAGCAAATTTTAGGCAATCAAGACTACGAAAATCTCAAATTCGATTTGTCTGGTGACGGCAAGGCGATCGCAGTTCAGCGCGCCAAGAGGGGCAATGCAGAGGACATCGGTTTGTGGGTGCTGCGGCCGGAAACTTCCCCGATTCCGCAGCGGTTGTTAAGTCGTCCGGCTGGAGAATTTGCGCTCGCCCCAGACAGCGCAACATTAGCCAATCCCCAAGCAGACGGCATCGCCATTTTATCCCTAACACCAAACGTCAAACCTTTAGACTTCATACCATCTTTTCGGAGAGTGTTCAGCTTCACTCCCGACGGCCGAGAATCGGCAATGCTGAAGTACAACAGCGATTTTACGCAGTCAATTTTTTTAGTAACAAATCAGGGATTGCAAAAAGAATTGATCCGCACCGCCGGAGAATTTATAAACTGTCAGTTTGACCCCAGAAATCCTCAGCTTTACTGCTTGTTAACTAGGCCCAAGCCCGGGAAAGATTTTTCCGAGCAACTTACCCTAGAAGCAATTAATTTGCAGACATTTGCAGTAAAACCGCTGTTAGTTTTGCCCGACCAAGTGGAGACAAGAATGAGCTTGTCGCCGGACGGGTTAGAATTGCTATTAGACCGGATAGTTACCAAGAAATCGGAACCAGTCGCAGGAGATTTGAGAACAGATGGCGGAAGTGCGATCGGCTCTTCAACTCTCATACTTTTCAACTTAAAAAACGCACCGACATCTAATAATTCTCCCTCACCACAAGAATTGCCTTTAAAAGGATTCCGCCCCCGCTGGCTCCCCTAGAAAATCAACAATAAAAAATCCCATAACTTTACTCTTCAGTCTGCGGAGGCCGACGAGAGTTTGTGTAGTGGCGGTTTCCACCGCCGACTCACTACAAACCTTATTACAAACCTTTATTTTCCCGCGTAAGCCGCCATCCGTTCTTTGATAAACCGGATATAAAAATGCCTAAAAGTAGACTTAATCACCCGAGGCATCCCAAAGTCGATCGGCATCATACTTTCGGGCAATTTCCAATCTAACACTTTGAGAGTTTCCGGCCGCAACAGTGGAAAATCGAGCTCCTCCAAATTCGAGCACAGTCCCAATCTCATCGCCGCAGCTACAGTCGGAACCATTGCTGGATCGACATTAATAATTTCCACTAAAGTTCGATCCAAAGCAAACACATCACTCGACGCGCCCAAAATTCCCAAAAACTTAGGTTCGCCGCCGCTTGGCCCGTTACCTTCGTGACCGATAATCCCATCCAAAATCGTCAAATTTGGATTAATTGCCCGGGCAGTTTCTACCAGCATTTGACCGAATCTGGCGCTATCTTTGCCGGCTTCCATGTGCCACCAAGCCTTCATTTTTCCGGGCACGCAGCCGAACAAATTTTTGACGCCCATTGTCACCGTTAATTGAACGTGAGATTTCAGTTTGGGCAAATTTATCACTACATCGGCTTCCATTGCTTCTTTGCAAATTCGCAGATGATTGAAATCTTTGCTGACAGTTTCGTAGCGTTTTCCTTGAAACTCAACTACTGGCAAATTCAGTTCTTCCAACAGCGGCAAATAACCGTTAGCTTTAGCTACGCCCATCGCGCTACCAAAAGCCGGACTGTCTCCTAAAAATGGTTTTCCTCCCGCTTCAATCACCATTTTCGCCGCGCAGTAAACTAATTCCGGGCGGGTGACGCATTCTTTTGTAGGGCGAGAACCTGTGAGGAGATTGGGTTTGAGTAAAACCCGATCGCCCGATTTGACAAAAGCCGACATTCCGCCCAAGGGGGCCAGCAAATTTTCTAAAGATGCTTGTAGATTTTGGCGATCGTATGAATTGGCGCGAATTAAACTAACAGCAGACATAATTATTCAGTTGACAGTTGACAGTTGACAGTTGACAGTTGACAGTTGACAGTTGACAGTTGACAGCTTGCCCGGTCGCGCAGCCGAAGGGTTGACAGTTGACAAAAGAAGGAAGAGGATTGGAGTAATGAATCGTGTTCTTTTAATTTCTCCCGATCGGGGAGAGGCTTTAAACTAATTGTTTCTGGGAATCGGGAATTGGGAATTGGTAATTGGAAATTGGGAATTGGTCATTGGGAATTGGCAGGAGGAGTGGATTATTGGTATTTTTTGGCTTTGTGATTACCCATTACTCATCACCCATTACCAATTACCTTTTTCCCAATTACCCATTACCCATTACCAAGTTTAAGTAGACATCGGTAATCTGCCAGAAGCAGCCCGCTGCATGGTACTAACTCGCAGGGAGTTAGAGAAAATTCCTTGACCTTGAAGTTCCGGGATAGCAGGTTTAACTTCTACTTTCACCAACCGGGCAGTGCAGATAAAAACCGTTTGATCGACCAAATGAAAAGTCAACCAAGGTTGATTTAACAACTGCAGCACTTCCTCTTGAAATTCTTGTGCAGGCATCGGAACAGTAAAGGTTTCCGTGTGACCTTCCACATAATGAAATGTCACTTGAGTTGTGTTCTCTTTATCTTGAGTTGGTTTGCCAAAGGAACCTGCGCGCATAAATTTTGCTCCCAAACTTTAGAGTTGAAAAGATAGGACGTACGGTTGAAACCGCGTCTTGTCAAACTAAGTCCACCTCCGCGGTGTAAAGAAAATAATGTAATTTTAACCGCCCGGCCTTCAACCCGCTATACCAGCGGGTTTTGTTTGACAAGAAGCGGTTTCAACCGCCCGGTTTTCTGGCATTGCACTCATTTTCTCTAAATCTAGAACTTTTGCCAAGTCTTCTGCATTCATTAAACCGCGTTCTAGCACAATTTGCCGCAAAGATTTGCCTGTTTCTAGAGATTCTTTGGCGACGGCGGCGGCATTGAGATAGCCGATGTGAGTGTTGAGGGCGGTAACGAGGGCGAGACTGCCTTCTGCGTAAGCGAGACACCGATCGCCCTTTGCTTCAATTTTGTCGAGGCATTTTGTCGTCAGGGCGCTGATGGTATTGCCTAAAATTTCGATGCTGTGAATCAGATTGTAGGCGATGAGGGGCATCATCACGTTCAATTCTAATTGTCCTGCTTGGGCGGCCAGGGCGATCGCGCTATCGTAACCCATGACTTGAAAACACACCATCGAAGTCATTTCTGCCATCACAGGATTGTATTTCCCCGGCATAATTGACGAACCAGGTTGCACCGGAGGCAATTGAATTTCCTTAAAACCCGTTTTCGGCCCCGAGTCCATCAAACGCAAGTCATGGGACATTTTAACGCAATCCTGAGCGAGATTTCGGAGCGCGCCAGAGACATTTACAAACGGCGCCATACTCTGCATTGCTGCCATTAAATGCGGCGCGGGTTTTAGGGGTTTTCCGATTAACTCCGAGAGAATTTGAGCAACTTTTTCACAATATTCTGGGTGAGTATTTAAGCCCGTTCCCGCCGCACTTCCTCCCAATCCCAAGGATGTTAAATCTCCCGATGCAGTTTCAATTCTCGCGGTATGTTCTCTGAGAATCTGCGCCCAGGCGCCGAAGGTTTCGCCGAGTCGAACCGGGACGGCATCTTGCAGGTGAGTGCGGCCGGATTTGACGATATCGTGGAATTCTGCGGCTTTTTTGTCAAGGGATGCGATCGCCCCAGATAAGGCCGGAAACAAAGTTTTTTCTAACGCCAACAATCCGCCGATCCGAATCGCCGTCGGAATCACATCATTTGTCGATTGACCGTAGTTTACATGATCGTTGGGACTGACGCGCTTGTAGTTGCCTTTTTCAGATCCCATAATTTCCAAAGCGCGATTGGAAAGAACCTCATTAACGTTCATGTGGTGAGAAGTTCCGGCGCCTGCTTGGTAGACATCAACTACAAATTGATCGCGCAGATTTCCCGCTAAAACTTCATCAGCAGCTTGGATAAGTGCTTGACTGATATCTTCTGGAATGCAGCCGAGTTTACCGTTGACAATTGCCGCAGCTTTTTTAATTAAAACGCAAGCATCGACGTAAGTTGATAAAGGCTTGATACCGCTAATTGGAAAATTTTCCACGGCGCGCAGAGTTTGAATGCCGTAGTAAACAGTAGATGGGATTTGTTTGTCTCCCATCGAGTCGCTTTCGGTGCGGTAGGTGATGGTTGGCTTTTGGGTCATATCGTCTGGTTTGTGATAATTAGTAATTGCACAAATTTTTGGTAACACCGCGCTGCGGGTGTTTTTACTGTACCGCGCCCGCTGGCGACTGTGCAGTAATGCGTAAGTTGCGATCGCCTAGAATTATCTCACATCCCGGGGCTTGCTCTCAAATCAAGTTTTCCGCAAGGGCGATCGCACGCAGACAGGCCCACTCAGCTATAATCCTACAAGTAAACAAATTTCACTCTTACTGTTAAACTCCCATGAACAAACCAGCAAAAACTTTCAAACACCCGCTAAACATTTTGACGATCGGCTTAAGTGCCTCTGCGATTTTCCCGGCTTCAGTAAAGGCTATATCTAGCATTGTTCCCAGCGCAGCCCTCCCGGAACAACCGGCTATTTTAATGGCTCAGCGGCAGCAGCAGATTCAGTTTAAAACAGGTGCTAGTTCAGCGGAAGTAAAAGGAGGAGTAGCGCGCGGCGAAGTCATGATTTATTTGATTAGCGCCAAACAAGGTCAAACCATGAATGTTGAGATCCAATCAGTTGAGGGAAACGCTGTTTTTAAGGTTGTCGATCCGAATACAAACGCCGTAGCTGAAGGAGAAAAAAGCTGGTCTGGAGAATTGCCCCAGACGGGAAAATATCAGATAGTCGTGGGTACAGAACGAGGCGGCGCCAGTTACACTCTGTCAGTTTCGATCAACTAACATTTGGATGTTTCCGTTAGGTTGTTAAATCCCGACATTTATAACATTACCTAAATTCCCGAAACTCGGTTTCTTTAACTGCCGCGCCCCTCTCGAAGATGACAGCGTTAGCAGCACGGTCTTTCCCGTGCTGCTAACGGTTATTAAGTGCAGGAATTGCACATCATTTTAGTGGTTTATCTGCTGGTTTTGTGGCAAAATAGATTGTACCCTTAATTTTTTTGAGGATTGTTCATGGCTCGTTTAAATCAAATTATTGTGCTTAGTACCCTCACCCTTCTAGCTTTGACTGGTTGCGACAGCGCCAAGCAAGCTTCCACTCCGCAAGCCTCACCTTCAGAGATTCCTGCTGGTACTGCTGTAAAAACTGAGCAATCAACCTCTCAGGGAAATTATACAGAGTTGCTGAGTGTAGTTACCAATACCAAAGCAGCAGTTCAGACTGGTAATTTTGCCAAAGCCAAAACCGAATTTGACAAGTTCGAGAATGCCTGGAAGAAAGTAGAAGACGGCATCAAAGCTAAAGCTCCTAAAAGCTACGATGCAGTGGAAGATACTACAGAAAAAGTCATGGACGAACTCAAAAAGTCTAAGCCGAGTAAAGAGCAAGTTCTGGCTCAATTGCAGTCGCTAGAAAAAACGATCGCTACCATTCCTAAGTCCTAGATTTAATTGCTGAGTGCTTGATTCTACAGTCGGGGACGCAGAAACCGAGTTTTTTAACCCCCTAATTAGTTCAAACCTTGAATAAAAGTTAAAATATCCGGTTTCTCTGAGTCGGAGTGCGTAAGTCCTGTGAGAGTTATGCGATCGCAGTTACTCAGACACAAGCACTCAACCCTCCCTCCTTATATAACCTCACTCTTCCAAAACTTTCAACCACTATGAAGAAAGCATTTCGCAAGTACCACCGCATTCTAGGCATTATTGTTGCTTTGCCGATCGCGCTGACGGTGTTGACTGGAATGGCGATCGCAATCATCCGAGAGTGGCCGCTCGGTATAGAAATCTCATCGAGATTCTTGTTAAAAATTCATACAGGCGAAATCTTTCACCTGCAAGCAATTTACCCGATTTTAAACGGATTGGGAATGCTCGGCTTGCTAGTGACAGGTTTAAGTATGTCTGGTTTGTTTGGTCGAAGAAAGCAGCGAACCTCCAACGATTCAAACTAAAAAAGTAGTGAGTCCCGCTAACAAAGCTGAAGGGAAAAAATAATGATACAAAGCATGAATATCGAACAAACCCTATTAGAAAATCTGCGGCTGCTTCCGACAGAAAAACAACAGGAAGTGCTCGATTTCGTGCAATTTCTCTTGTACAAAGCACAACAGACAAAGCAGTTACCGAATGCAAGTTCTGAGTCGAGTATTTCGCCAACAGAACCACCGCCTCTCAAGCGATCGCTACTCGACTGCGAAGACTATTTGATTGACCCAGCTATTACTCGCAGCCAGGACGCTTTTTTGAAAGGCTGCGCACCCGAAGACGAAGGACTTTATGACGACTATTGAACCGGGTGATTTTAGGGTGGCCAATATTCCCTTAAAAATTCAATAGTTATGAGTCAAAAATTGAATTTTTCAAAATAGCCTAATTCTGTACTTTTTTCCGTTCCATTGTATTGAGTAGTTGCGACAAATTCTGGTTGAGAATCGCATACCCCTCTTCGTTCAAGTGTAGTTCATCTGCTCTATATTTCGGCAACATCATGCCCTGACTATCGGCAAGAATAGGGAAGGTATCAAACACTATAGTTTTCTCTCCTGCTAAGGTGGCGATGTAAGCATTTACTTCTTTAATCGCCCGACTGATGTCATCAGACCAAAAAGGCTTGCGCTCTAGTGGCACTTCTCCGACTGGGAAAATAGTAGTCACGATTACTACTGCACCCAGATTCCTAGATTCTTCGACAATTCGTTTAATATTTCCTTGACAATTGGCAACGATCGCATTTCTGCTTTCGGGAAACAAAGGAATGGTTTTCAGATCGTTGACACCAACTTGGATAATTACGATTTTGGGTTTTAAGGAGCGCACATGATAGGCAAATCTCTCGATCGCCTGAACTGAGGTTTGAGAACCAATTCCCCGGTTAATAAACTCATATTCACCGAGATTGGGCGATGTCCAACTGGCCGCTCTGGAGTCACCAAAGAAAACCACACGGGTTTGCTTGTTATTAGTAACTGGCTGGGCATTTATAGGATGGTTGTTCAATCCGAGAGGATCTAAACGAGTTTGATTGAGTTCGCGATAATACTGTTTGGCTCGACTGAAAAGAAGAATATTTATAAAAATTGAACTTCCCAGCACTACTAATACAAGAGCGCTCAACAAAATACTACGTTTGCTCAATGTCATCTTTTTGGGATTTGGCAGCAATTTACTCTCACATCTTACGATAAATTAAGAGTTATCTACCAGCGCTGTTAGCTGCATAGTGCTCCCATTCACCCTAAGTTATTTTCCTTCAAATTCTCCCATCGCTCAACCCGAATTGTTATTAACTCTACATCGGTTAACGCTTCATGCGCTCCTTTTTTAATTATCGGTGAATTTCGGGAACAGTTGGATGCGATCGCCCGAATTACTGCATTGCCTCTGATTACGGGAAAGACGAAACAGGCAGAGCGCGATCGGCTGTACGAAGCATTCCGTCACAAAGAGATTCCCGGATTAATTCAGTCTCGCGCGGGCAATTTTGCCGTCGATTTACCGGATGCCGATGTGTTGATTCAGGTATCAGGAAAGTATGGTTCTCGCCAAGAAGAAGCGCAGCGCCTGGGACGCATTCTCCGCCCGAAATCTGACGGACATACTGCGAGTTTTTATACATTAGTCTCGCTACAAACTTGCGAGGAGGATTTTGCGCGACACCGCCAACTGTTTCTGACTGAACAGGGCTACAGTTATACTATTGAGGTTCAAGGCGATGGTTAGTCAGCGATCGATAAATTCTTGGTAAAACTGCTCGTGCAAACCCGAGAAATTATCCATCCCCTCCTTTGTCAGATACCCGCTATTCTTACCAGTGTGCGGGTTTTCTACGTAGCTAGAAATTTTCTTTGAAACATTAGGATTCTCGCTCCACCTAATGTTGAACGCTGCATAATCTGGGAAAAAGGTCATTTCTGCATAAGCATCAATGTGGTCATGTATCCACCATGCCAATGCTGTCCAATCTTGAGTGCGTTCATAGTAAGGGATGAATGATGTAACAACAATACACGCTGTTGCTCCCATATACCCCTCTGAATCTTTTACGTCCCAGATATGTTGTGCATAGTTGGACTCATTACTGGCACAGTTGTACTGATTTTTATTCTCTGCTCCTTTGGCGTTCACCGCACACGAACGATAGGCTGAGCGGATACTAATCCGACCAAGCGCATCTTGAATTGGTTCAAGCACCCTCTCACACAAATTCTTTCCTGCTGCGATCGCCAAGTCAGGATCGTTAGGAATGTTAGGGATACCTTCAATTTGAGAGATTTCTGAATAAAGAAACTCACGCATGAAAAAACTCTTAGAGAGTTGAACCCGTCCTAGCTTTTCCAAAGCTTTAACAGTTTGTGGCTTTCTCATGGACTGAACTACAGCAATTAGAGGTGAATAGCTTAATGTTAAACACTGACAGATAACTTAGAAGAATTGTTTCAGCCCAAAGCGAAGCCAGCTAACTGATAATTGTACCGCATCTGCGGTACAATACATGATAAACTCTAAAAATACCGCAACTTGCCCATCTCTGTCCACCCCTTCTTACCGCCGTCGGAATCTCCTGTTCTCGATCGACGGCGCACCACCCGACTCAAACATCTTACTCGTCGCACTTAAAAAAGCGATATTTGATTACATATTAGACTATTTACTTTCACAATAAAGGACATCCACAAGACATGGGAGCTGAAGAGGTTCGTGCTGAGCTTTCCTAACCTAAATTCTGGAATATCGAATGTCTAGACGCGATAATTTACATTCCTCCCTGCGTCGCACCCTCGAAAAAGACGGGTGGACAATTACGGACGATCCTTTAGTCTTAGTGTTAGAGCAGACTCTTTTGAAAGCCGACTTAGGAGCAGAAAAGTTTTTCAGTGCCGAAAAAGAAGGGCATAAAATCGCTGTTGAAATCAAAGACTTTGATTCACCATCAGTCATTAGCGAACTGGAAAAAACGATGGGACAACTTCAGCTTTACCAATGGGCATTGGAAAACCAAGAACCGGAGCGTCAGTTGTTTTTAGCAGTGAGCCAAGCGATCTACATTAAGCACTTTCAAAAACCGATTTTTCAGTTAGCCGTCCAGCGAAATAAAATCAATTTATTAGTTTACGAACCAAGTCAAGAGGCGATTCTCCAATGGATAACTCACTAACCTATGCAGACATTCTCAAAAAAACCCTGCAAGAAGCAACTCGCGCGCAACCCCGTTTACAGGCGATCGAGCTTTACTCCGTCTGTGATGTCGATTCGGGTCACTTTCTGGTTCTGGCGACAGGCTGGGATAAACAGCGCTGGATGGACACCATTCTGTTTCATGCTCGTTTAGTCGATCGTCAAGTGGTAATTGAAGAGGATAACTTCGAGGAAGGGCTAAGCCAATCGCTGATTGAGGCTGGTATAAAAGCAGAGCATATCGTAACTAGCTCTTTTCCTGAGAATAGCGATCGACAAAGAACGCATCAAACAGTGTAAAGCCCCTCGTTCGGAGCTATTGGCGGCGTATTTGCGATCGCCAGTTGATGCTGTTATTGTCCGCGTCCTGGTTTGCAATCTGCAAAACCTAATGCCTCTGTGTCAAGGAAACTAGCGATCGCCATCTCAATGACTGCTTCGATTGGGTATTCAATTTCAGCAGCACGAGCAATTAGGGCAGCACGAATTCGTTCAGGAAAACGTCCTAAAATAACTTCGGCATCAGCGAGGGAAAGTTGCTCTTGAAGTTTGGCTTGCATGGCTTTACATCTCAGTTGGAATTTGGACGTTGTAAGGCGGTTCAGTAGCTCTTAGAATGATGGCTTCTAGCTCCAATAGTAACGCAGGGTTCTCAAGCGTGAGAAATTGTCTGTACTGCAATCCGTATGTCTTCATCGCTATATTTATCGAGCCATGCCTACAAAAAAGCTTTGTGCCCACCACTGAAGCGACCTCGTAAGCTCTTGGTTTTACCGATGTAGAGCAATCCATCAGTTCTGTGCCTGATTGCATAAATGCCAGGACGCGCAGGAATGCTCTCAAACCCACGGGTCAAGGGTTGACATTGCTCAAAAGGAATGAAAGCAATCGCGTCTAGAATTCTTCGCGCTTGGATTTGTAGGTCAGAATCATTCGTTGGCATGAAGGCAAGAAGGCTGATTGCACAGAAATCATAATCCCACAAATTCTGTTACAACCATCATCAACTAGGGATGGTTTCCTGCGCGATCGCACAGAGAAGGCGATCGATCCCGATCTGATTTGAGCCTTGACCGTGCTTGTATTTTTCTAGGATATTGGAAAGGGGCGAGCGAGCGAGTTTTACCTGCAGGTAAAAAATGTAACGTTATTTTTGTAAAAAACCTGGTTTCTGCGTCCAGGAGTATCAATGATGAAATTAAATCTAAAAATCAACAACTGCAGAATATCTGGCAACTATCCGAATTATACCTCCTAACATCCTGCTACACTATTAATAACCGCATCCTCACCCACATTTATGCTTCCAACAATCATCGCCGCTATCGCTCCCTACATCTCGGGAGTGCTCTCACCCATCGCCAGAAATATCGGCCACAAACTAGGAGAAGCCTTCGGTCATAACTCTCAAAATTACCGAGATATCCTGATTCCCTATCCTAATAATTCATCTGATTCGACCGAAATAGAGCGAGCAAAACAGCGTTATTCTCAAGAAATGCTGGAATACGCGAAGGCGAAAGATACCAGAGACCGGGAATTGTTAAAGCTAACAGTAGCACAAACAGCACGCCGCCTTGAGTTGCAGGAACAGGAACAGCGAGACAGACTGAAGCTGGCAGCCTTGCAGCGGGATTTGATGCGGGAATTGCAAGCAAAGGATATTCAGGTCAAGCTGGCAGAAATTCAAACCCTTTGGGATAAAGATACTTGGTTTTCTAAGTTGAATCGAGAGGAAACTAAGCAGATTTTACTCCAGCAGCAACACCGCCTCTTAATCTTACTATCACCGCCCAAGATTAGCAAGCGATGCCCGGAAACCTTCTGTGAAGATTTGCCAATTGAGATGAGAAGTGTGGGAGATTTTCTCAGACAGCATTATCCTCAACAGGATGTCTTACGCCCAGTTAAGTTTTATAGCGACTATTTCACTGAGTCGATTGGTGATATTGATGTGGAACGCTTGCAGCGAATTTTATCTCCGGTTCCGACTACAATTTTATATAGCGATATCAGCGACTATGCGGTAACTTTTCGTGTCGGCTTTTGGGGATTCCTGAATAATCAGGAAGTCTCCCTGTTTTCTACAAAAGTTTTTGACTGGGAAGAGGCCAAAGATGCACTTTTAGCATCTGGGGTAAGTGAGAAAAAAGCCCTCCGCATGATTCGGCAGTTGATTGTGGCAATTCACAAGTTACTGGCTGGATTTTTAGCGGATTTGTATTATCTCAATATTGACCCCGGCTATGAACCTCAGTTGTTTAATTTAAGGGATGAATTGGCTGAAGATGGATTGGCAGAAGAATGGGTGAAACCTTATTTTGATATTCTTCAGGATATTCAGGGGCGACAGGGAGAACAGTATGAACAGGAGTTGAAAAAGCTGATTGAGCAAGTAGAAGCGGAACGTCAATCTCAAGAAGCACCCAAAGCTGAAGCACAACGTAAACAACAAATACGAGAAGCAGCCAAAGCTGAAGCACAACGCAAACAACAAATACAAGAAGCGTCTGCCAAAGCTGAAGCCCAACGCCAACAACAAATAGAAGAAAAAATCATTAGAAAAGCTCACTCCTTCAAATGTGTAAAAACTCTTAATGGCGTAGGTATGTCATCTGTTGATTGCGTAGTTATTAGTCCAGATGGCAAGACTTTTGCTAGTAACAGCAGTGGAAATTGCAGCAAACTTTGGAATCTCCATACAGGAGAGCTAATTCGTACTTTCTCAGGGCATTCAGGTGCGGTTTATTGCGTTGCCATTAACCCTAACGGAACAATTTTAGCTAGTGGAAGTTATGACAAACAAATTAAGCTGTGGAATCTGGAAACTGGACAAGAATTTAGAACCATAAAGGGTCACTCATCTTTAATTCGGTCTCTTGCTTTTAGTCCAGATGGAGAAACTCTTGCTAGTGGCAGCCAAGACCATACTATCAAACTGTGGAATCTGAAAAACGGGCAGGAAATTCGCACTCTCATAGGGCATTCATCCTCGGTTTGGTCTGTCGCTATCAGCCCGGATGGGAACACTCTGGTTAGTGGCAGTTCGGACAATACTATCAAGCTTTGGCATCTGAAAACTGGACAGGAAATTCGCACTCTCACAGGGCATTCACAGTCGGTTTGGTCTGTCGCTATCAGCCCGGATGGACAAATTCTTGCTAGTGGTAGTGGAGACAACACTATCAAGCTTTGGCATCTGAAAACCGCAAAGGAGATTCGCACTCTCACAGGGCATTCAGAGTCGGTTTTTTCCGTTGTCATCAGCCCGGATGGACAAATTCTTGCTAGTGGTAGTCGAGACAACACTATCAAACTGTGGAATCTAAAAAATGGACACACAATTTTTACTCTCACAGGGCATTCAGCCAATGTTAATTCGGTCTGTTCTAGCCCAGATGGAAACACTCTAGTTAGTGGCAGTAATGATGGGAGTATCAAGATTTGGCGGTGTGAGGGGTCAAGTAAGAGGGAAAGATGAAAATTCTGGCGCGATTGGCAAACATGGAACTACAAAACTTGACTGCGTGAGAAATCAACTGACTACTAAATCCGCCTTAAATACTCCGTTCAGTAGAGGTGAGGAACTTTGGTCGGTTATATTGTGGGAGTGGATAGAATCAGGAACGCTCTCACCTTTGAGAGTCGTGATAATATATGTAGGTCATGCAGAAATCTAACAAAGCTGAAGGGTAAAAATCCCATGAAACCAACTATTAATAATATCGAAAAAAGCGTGGTCGAAAAATTGCGACTTCTGCCTATAGAAAAACAACAGGAAGTGCTCGATTTTGTGCAATTCCTCTTGTACAAAGCACAACCGACAAAGCAGTTTAGCATAAGTTCACAATCTAGGACTTCGCCAACAGAAACACCGTCTTTCAGGCGCTTCCTACTCAAATTAATACAGACAAAGCCGTTGAGCGTAAGTTCAGAATCTACGACTTCGGCAACAGAAACACCGCCTCTCCAGCCCTCGCTACTAGACGGCGAAGACTATTTAATTGACCCAGCTATTACTCGCAGCCATGATGCTTTTTTGAGAAGTTACGCACCCGAAGACGAAGGACTTTATGATGACTATTGAACCTGGTGATTTTTGGGTGGTAAATATTCCCTTTACAAACGGCGCAGACTCTAAACCACGCCCCATACTTTTGCTATGGTTGGATGGCGAGGATGTGGTAGCAGCCGCCGTCACCTCTGCCAAACCCCGCAGCCAAACTGATGTATTTCTTAATGATTGGTCTGTCAGCGGTTTGCGCCGTGCTTCAACAGTGCGTTTGTCTAGATTAGATTGTTTGGAAAAGTCTTTGTTGCGAGCGAAAATCGGGCAAATTTCTCAAGCAGATGCAGCAGCAGTGAAACAAGTCTGGGAGTTGTACGTTAAGCCTCAATTTTAATCATAATTCGATCGCCCTCAACTCCCCAACTCCCCTCAACTCCCGTCGCCCATCCCCCAACAGCCCAACAATACTTAATAAAAACTTTACAAAACTTACCCGATCGCCCAACACGAGTTAGAGTTATCCTATAAAATCCAGCAATCCTGCAAATCGTCAACATTCCCGTCACTCATCCACTGGTTCGATGACTCAAACCCAAAGCACCAAAACTACCACCACAACAGCAATTTATTCCTTGACAATTGCTCCCGCCTGTGTATTGCGGGGTCAAAAAGCCGTTTCACAAGCCGGAGATGCGATCGCCCGTTTCGGAAAGCGGCCCCTCATCGTCGGGGGTAACAACTCCCTCGCCGCCGTGCAACCCTACCTGCAACCCATCCTGGAACAGCAGCAGCTACAATCCGCCCACACAGCCTACGGCAAGGATTGCAGCGAAACAAGCCTCGAAACCCTACGCGCAGCCGTCCAAACCCACAAAGCCGACTTCATCATCGGCGTCGGCGGGGGCAAAGCCTTGGATGCAGCCAAACTCGTCGCCCACCAGTGCAAAATGGCGATCGTCACCATCCCCACATCAGCAGCAACCTGTGCCGCTTGGACAGCACTTTCTAACATTTATTCCGAACAAGGTGCATTTCAATACGATGTTACATTAGCCAGATGTCCCGATTTGCTAATCCTCGACTACGGCTTAATTCAAACCGCACCGCAGCGGACATTAGTAGCAGGAATTGGAGATGCGATCGCCAAATGGTACGAAGCATCAGTCAGCAGCGGACACTCCGAACAAACCCTGATTATTTCGGCCGTTCAACAAGCTAGAATACTGCGCGATATTTTATTCCAAAAATCAGCCGCCGCCCTCAAAGAACCCGGTAGCGAAACCTGGCAAGAAGTCACAGATGCAGCCGTATTGCTAGCAGGAGTAATCGGCGGAATTGGCGGCGCCCAATGCCGCACCGTCGCCGCCCACGCTGTCCACAACGGTCTAACTCATCTATTAGCAAGTCACGGCGCATTGCACGGCGAAAAAGTCGCCTACGGCATTTTAGTGCAACTGCGGCTAGAAGAAATTCTGCAAAACAATCAACTCGCAGCCACCGCCAGACAGCAACTGCTAAAATTCTACGCCGAGATAGGATTGCCCCAAACTTTAGACGACTTAGGACTCGGAGACGTTAGCCTCACACAATTGCAGCGCGCCGCCCAAATAGCTTGCAATCCCAATTCCGACATCCACAGACTGCCATTTAAAGTCGTTCCCGAACAATTAATGGCGGCCATGGTTTCTACCACCGCACCTGTGGGAGAATTAAAGATTAAGAATTAAAACAGTTTGTAGTAAGGACTTTAGTCCTGCTGAAAAGGCTGTGCTAGCAAGGGCAGAAGTCCTGACTGCAAACCCGGAAAACAACTAACAACTGATACACAACAAATGACTTTGGATTGGATTAGCCCTGCTGACAGGTTGCAAAAACTACCGCCCTACGTATTTGCCCGTCTCGACGAACTCAAAGCCCGCGCGCGCGAACAAGGACTCGATTTAATAGACTTAGGAATGGGAAATCCCGACGGTGCGACTCCGCAACCTGTAGTAGAAGCCGCCGTCGCAGCCATCCAAAATCCTGCAAATCACGGCTATCCGCCGTTTGAAGGAACTGCTAATTTTCGGCGCACAATTACCAAATGGTACAGCCGCCGCTACAATGTTGAACTCGATTCAGAAAGCGAAGCATTGCCTTTGTTGGGTTCTAAAGAAGGTTTAGCACATTTTGCGATCGCCTATATCAATCCAGGGGACTTAATATTAGTACCGAGTCCTGCTTATCCCGTATTATTTCGCGGCCCAATAATCGCCGGTGCAAAAGTTCACAACATCATCCTCAAACCAGAAAACAACTGGGTAATTGACTTAGCCGACATTCCAGACAGCGTAGCCGAACAAGCCAAAATACTTTATTTCAATTATCCCAGTAATCCGACAGGAGCAACTGCACCCCGCGAATTTTACAAAGATATTGTTGCTTTCGCACACAAACATCAAATTTTGCTGGTTCACGATTTGTGTTATGCGGAATTAGCCTTTGACGGCTATCAACCGACAAGTTTATTAGAAATTCCCGGCGGCAAAGAAATCGGCGTCGAATTTCACACCATGTCCAAAACCTACAATATGGCGGGCTGGCGCGTCGGTTTTGTAGTAGGAAATAGCAAAATTATCCAAGGTTTGCGGACATTAAAAACTAACTTAGATTACGGTATATTTTCCGCCTTGCAAACAGCAGCGGAAACAGCGCTGCAATTACCTGACAGTTACTTGCACGAAGTGCAGGAACGCTACCGCACCCGCCGCGATTTTATGGTTGAAGGATTGGCCCAATTGGGGTGGAATATTCCCAAACCTCTGGCTGCAATGTATCTTTGGGTTCCCTGCACTCCGGGCATGAGTTCTACGGATTTTGCCCTGAATGTTTTGCAGCAAACGGGTGTTGTGGTGACTCCTGGCAATGCTTTTGGGCCGGGCGGCGAAGGATATGTTAGGGTTAGTTTGATTGCAGATTGCGATCGGCTGGGAGAAGCATTGCGGCGTTTGAAACAAGCTAATATTCGATATTAGTCAGTAGTCATTGGTTATTGGTTATTGGCGATCGGCCGCTCACTCTGCATCAACTCATTATTATGTGGAGGGTGACACCCATTATCCCCTAAACATAATAATGAGATTAACAAGCTCAGGCGCATACAAATTGTACAGTCAAGTTTGATGAAATTATTGTGGGGTGTCCCGCCCGCCCGAAAAATATAACGCAAGGTGCGGGACAGCTTAGTGTGTAGTATGCACCAGAGCAGAATAAACCTGTTAAAATTGAAATAATCAATCTCCGACGCACTCTACAAGTTGATTTAAGAGTCACTCTTTATTTTGTGGTCAGGTTTAAAACATCCGTGGATGTACGAGTTGCGATGCCGTGTCTCCTTAGTTATACTTAACAAAGATCATTAAGGAAGCATTTTTGCCATGCCTGTAATTGAATCTAAGTTAAACAACACGCGCAACCTTTTACAAGAATTAGGCAACTCAGTCTCTAGCTTAGTCAAATCGTCCCCGGATGTTTTTGCTGATTCGGGGATTCAATCTTGCCTACAGGATTTTTTAACTGTTTATCAAGAAGCCGTCCAACGCCTAGAAAATCCTAGTTTTCGGATTGCTACTCTGGGCACAACTTCCTCTGGAAAATCAACGATTGTTAACGCGCTGATTGGTCGGAAAATTGCGCCTATTGAAGCAGGGGAAATGAGTGGGGGTGTATTAACCATCAAACATTCTCAAGAACAGAGATTAATGATTGCAGAAACGGAAGATGCTGCTTGGGATGCTGGTGAATGGACGGGATTAAGCGATGAGGATTTATACCAGCGAATTAGCACCGTGATGCACTCCTATCACGCGGCGCGGAAAAAGCGTGAGTATGTTGCGCCACAAATAACAGCTCATGTTCCTCTTTTACCTGCTTGTGATGCTTCTTTACTGGGTTTACCCAACGGAATCGGAGTGGAATTGATTGATTTACCGGGATTGAAATCAGTTCAAGACCGGGCTAACTTAGCAACTATCCAAAAGCAAGTTAATAAAGCTTTTAGTTTAGTGGCTTTGGACTATATGCAGGTAGATGATGAGCACAGAAAACGCTTATTAGAAGAATTAAAGACAGTTGTCGGATATCTACAAGGTCGCACAGATTCGATGATTTTTATCTTAAATCGGGTCGATAACCGAGGAACCGATGATTTACCCCTATCAGAGCGGATTGATAAGTTAAGAGAAGAAATTAAAGATGTCTTATCGCTTCCAGAACTTCCTGATGTTCTGCCTTTTAATGCTCGTCTTTTATATTATGCTCAGTGTGCTTGGGGTTCAGGAGCTTTTAACGAACCGTCAACAGTTGATCTAGCGACAAGAACAAAATTCATAAAAGCACTTTTTGAAGACTGTTTTGGTACAATTTTTCAGTGTATTGGAAATAATCTGGAGTTAGCACAATGGTTTTTTAACCTCAGAACGCAAATCATGTCAGGTCACAATGTTGATGATGAAACCATGCTAAAAATTATCGACTATTCTTTAGAATGGAGTGGAGGTAGAGAACTTTGGGATCGTTTTCGTGTGCGGGTTCAAGAATCATTTGCTGAACTGGTAATACTTCCTGCATTGTTGGAAGTATTCGATAATTACGATGCTTTGGCAAAATCTCTCGATATTCTGATTCAAAGCAGAAAAATTTACAATCAAGAGCAGGTTGAACAAGAAAGAGATAACCTTGCTAAAATTCGTCAAAATTTACAGGAAAACATAAAAACAATTGGCAAAGAATTTAATGGTGAAATTAAGGAATTAATCGAAAAGCTTAAGAAAAACAACCCGACGACTAATGATCAACTTGTACAAGATGCTGTAAAAAAAGGGCGTAAGGGATTTGAGCCGATTTATGATGCTGTTCGAGAAGTAGAAGGAGATTTAATTAAAGTTTTAATTGTTCCTGTTCTTGATGCTTTTAAAAATAATCAAGGAGCTTTTGAACTCAGAGATAAACTAGGGGAAGTGACATCCCCCCCATTAGCTGAACATATTTCTAAAGCCTATGATCATGTTAGTCGAAGACTCACTAAATTTTCTTCAGACTCAGAATACTTAGTTAAGCGTATACGGGCTGATGATGATAAGGGGAAAAAAGAACTTGAACATGATGAACGCTATGTTCGCTTGCTATATCACACGATGAGAAAAGCTATGTCTGCAAGGGCAGAGTTTGTTCTACAATCAAAAGCAAAACAGTTTGAACAAGCTTTAGAATCATTAGTTGATGAACAAGTTAAGAAACTAAAGGTTTTTCTGACCGAGGGCAATTTTTCTTCGATTAATTTTGAAAAAGCAGCCATCAGTAATTTACGCAAAAAGTTAGCTCAAAACTTGCCAACTTTACCAGAAACATTTTTTGAATTGCCAGATAATATCAAGCAAAACCGTTCTAAAAAAACCGAAGTAGTTGGACAAAAAACAGAAGACGAAACACGCACCAAAACAGAACAGGAGAACTATGAAGAATCTTATCAGGAAGGGTCTTGCTTGAAAACAACAAAAACGAGAACAAAAACACGACCTGTAACTCGTACTTACCAAGAAGCAGTAACTCGTGATATTACCCAAGATGTTGAATACATCAAACTTTTCCTTCCATCTCCCGGCTTAATGGCAAAACAATGGTCAAGTGGAATTGAAAAAGGGAAAGGGAGTTTGTGGGATATTTTGCGTGAGTGGATTCTCCAACGGTTAGATTATGTTAGCGAGATATTTAAAGAATCCGTTGATGAGATTACCAATCTAGCTGAACGTGCTTTGCAGCAACAATTAAGTATTATTGAGGGCAATTTTGAGCAAGAAAAACAGTTTTGGCGTGAGTTTGAAGTTAAAAAAGATCATGCAACAGCAGATTGTGAAAAGTTACAAGAGATTTTTCGTCAGTGAAACAAGTTTTAAACCTAATGAAATTCAGGAGTTGAACAATGGAACCTAAAGAGATGGATATTGTATCACAATTAGTAGTAGGAGGAGCAGTATTAGTAGGAGGAGCAGGAGGAGCAGTATTAGGAGGAGCAGGAGGAGCAGTATTAGGAGGAGCAGGAGGAGCAGTATTAGGAGCAGTAGGAGGAGCAGTATTAGGAGGAGCAGTATTAAGAGGCGCAGTATTAGGAGGAGCAGTAGGAAGAGCAGCACTTGGTCCCAAGAAACAAGAAGGACAAGAATCACAACAGCCAACTAATAGAGAATCTTTTAATCTTCCATCTCCGCCAGGTGAAACTCCTCCTGTTCAGGAAAATGCTAAAGAATCTTCTATTTTAGTTTTAGTGATTTCCGCCTCGCACGCAGAGTTTCTTAAATCGCTAAAAGACAAAAATGATATTGATGTTAGTGAGGGAGAACAACTTTACCAAATTACGAGATATTTATGGCTAGGAACTGAAACTCAACTTTCTGAAAACAGACCTGATATCAATAAGTATTCAGTGGGCGGAGCAGAATCAGAATATAACATTTACTTGGTTGAGATTAAACTCAACCAAGATGATGATGGATTGAAGCCTAATGTCAATCAACTCGATAGATATGATGCTTTTCGTAAATTAGCTCATTTAGCAGTTGATGTTAAAGTTTCTGAGAGATTGCAAATAGAAGCCTACGAAAACCTTGAAGTTTATAATCGATAAACATAGAAAATAAAATGCTGATTGATACCACTCTTTTAGTTAACAATCCCGAAATTATCAATGGTTTACTCGATGGCTCAATGCAACGCTATGGAAGCGTTATTAGATGGGCTGCGGGAACTGTGAATGGTGGTCAAATTGTCCGCCATTTAGCCGAAACTCCCGGACTGACTAGCAAACTGATGACTGTTCCATTTTCTCCCATTTTGGCAGGAATTGATGTTATTGGTCATGGGCTTAACTATCATAAATTAATAGGTGTAGAGCGTAAATTAATCGGTCTTGAAAAAACCTTATCCTCAGTGATGGGGCTAAGTCAAATTGCTGCGGGCGCAAGTGTTTTAAACCTTGGTGTCAGTATTGCTGGCTTTGCCTATATGGGCTATAAACTGCACCAAATACAAAAAAGTTTAGGTCACATTCAACAGTCAATGGAAGAAGGCTTTAACCGTGTTGAATCTGGCTTAAATCGGATTGATAATCGCATGGAAGAAGGATTTAATCGAGTTGAATATAGGTTAAATCAGGTTGATAATCGCTTAGATAATATCTCTGGACAATTGGCATATCTGTATTTATTGGTAGAAGACAGCCGCCAAAAGCAAAAAAGCCTTGCTAAAGCTATTTCCCATCTTCATCAAGCCATGCTAATTCAAGAAATAGCTGCTTTAAAAGCTGAACTTGACGTTCGCTCTCTTTTTCCTGATGAATCACCGATATCTGCCATTAAAACAGCTTCCCGTGTGGGATTATTTCTCAGTAATCAAGCGATGCAAGCTACCCCAGAATTAGATGCTGAAATTATGCTTAATGCTGATGTTTCTATTCAAGGTTGGGCTGTAGCCCTAGCAACAGAAGCCAATCTTCTCTTAGAAATAGGGAAACATCAAGAAGCTAAAGAATTCCTGGCGTTACAAATCCCCCAATTTAAACAAGTCGCGGAAAGATGGGGTAAGGCACTAATCAATGATGAAAACACTTATCTATCTACTGCTTATCGCTTTACTAATTCTCGGTTTAAAAACCATATTACCTCAGAACGAGTAGAACGAATTACGGAAATATCACCAAGCGATCGCACTTTATCTCCTGACCAAATCCGAGGCAAAAAAACTAATGTTGATGTAGAGTTTGAAATGTCCTATAGTTCTGCTAAATTTGATCAAACATGGACACATCGCCAAATTGCTGTAGCTGAATATTTGGATGGATTGAGTGAACTTTCAGCCAGATTAGAGGGTTTAGAATCGTTTGCAAATCTGTGCGAAAGTAAAGGTGTTAAAAGCAGCCGTGAAATTCTGCCAGGGGATGACGCTGAACCGGGCATATACATACTACCCAGCACATAGGGTAGGGTGCGTCATATCAAATCCGGTAGCATCTGAATTAATATTACCCACAATCAGGACACGGCAGGGCCCATAAGTGTCAACTTAAGCTTTTTGTGCGCCAGTCATCCCGCCCACCCGGCAGTCCGCCAGGGAATGAATTCCCTGTCTAATAGCTAAAGTCCTCTCAAAGAGGACTGAAAAACTCATTAGTCCTCTTTGAGAGGACTTTAGCTTTGAGGCAGGGGTTTCAACCCTTGCCGGACTATCGGTTTTACGTTAAGTTGACACTTATGGGCGAAGCGTAGCGGAGGGAGTGCCGTTTCCCTACAATTAATGGGGGTAGGGAAACGGCACTGCCGTGTCCTCCGTTTCTCTCATCTCTGAGTGTAACTATAACCTTTTAATTTGCTCGATCGCCCAGTTAAAAGTTTCTATAACTTGCTGGAGAGCAAATTCGTCTTCCAAAGTAGATAAAGCCAGACTCGGCGACCTTCTCTCTCCAGGTTCTGTAGGTAGCGACAGACCGATCGAACTCAGCTTACTTCTCAATTCCAGCCAATTTGGTTCTGCATTAAACGGCGGTTGGGAACCGTAATTGTCAGCAGAAATCTCCATTCTGCCAGCAATATCTACAGTGAATAACTGATAGGGTTTTCTTCCCTTTTGAAGCAATTGAGCCGCGAAACCGCCGTAGGCATCCCCCGTTCCCCAGTGGATTTGAACTTCGGGTTCTTGACTTTTTGCCCAAAGGTATATGGCTCTTGCCATTTGCGCCTCGTCCGTACCCCGTCTGGCTTTGATTTCCGCAAAAAATGAAGATTCATCCCAGCGCCTTCTTTCGCGCGTGGCGCTGGCTTTTTTCTGCTGTGCTTCGGCTGTCTGACCGATCACTCTGGGAACCAAGGTTTTCAAACCGTCTTCACTTACATACTGCTTAATTTCCAGGGCCAAAACTTCAACCGGGTCCATTTGTTCGTTGAGAAATTCCACAACTCGGCGCATTTCAGCGGAAATCTCGTCAGCTACAAACACTAAGCGAACTTTACCGGCTTGCAAATTAGTTTTAACCTTCTGCCAAAATCTCTCTTCATTAGCATCCGCACCGAGAAACTCTTCAAAAATCTGTTCGGGATCGCGCCCCCGATCGCGACAATTAGCTTCAAACAGAGCAATAATTGAATCTATTGGCCAGTAAACCAACGCATTAGCAGCATAGTCGATCGACTGACCCAAAACTTTTTGCCGCAGTTCGGCATTAGGAGTGCGCCTGACATCCACCAAAGTAGGAACTGCATTTTGGTCGAGAAACAAATGATCCAGCGACCACTGGACGGCAGTTTCCTCATCGGTGGGCACTGCGGCTTCCCGCGAAATTAGCAGCCATCTCCGCGCCGTCGCCCGATCGATTTGGTCTCCCGCGATCAGATTAGGATAAGTTACTAGCAAGTCTTGTAACTGGTCTTCCGAGTCGTAGGGCTGTTCCATCATTTCTACCAGCCTGTCGTCGTCCTGAATCAAATAAATACCTCCAGCCATGCAAGTCCACCTACTTAATTTTAGATTTTAGATTTTAGATTTTAGATTTCCGGCTGAGTCATTAGTCATTAGTCCTGCCGTCATTAATCATTAGTCATCAGTAATCAGTCTTGGACCAATGACTTCACAAGGCGCAAGGCATTAGTCATTGAGCATTCTTCATACTTAAAGAATTCAATAAAAATTTTGAATTCAATAATTTTCCTTGTTTGTCAATTCCACAAAAAACTCCTTCTGACAACTGACCAATGACAACTGACCAATGACAACTGACAACTGACAACTGTCAACTGTCAACTGTCAACTGTCAACTGACTACTGACAACCAGTAAATACTCGCTGTGCCGGCCCAGTCATGTAAATCCGCCCAGAAACTTCTGCCCATTCGATTTCTAAAACGCCGCCGGGGAGTTCAACAGCAGTTGTACGATCGCACGAACCGACCAACACCCCAGCAACCACAGCAGCACAAGCACCAGTCCCACAAGCTAGAGTAACACCTGCGCCTCTTTCCCACACCCGCATTTTTACGTAGTCCGATCGTATAACTTGAATGAATTCGGTATTAGTACGCTGCGGGAAGGCTGGGTGGTGTTCAAATTGAGGCCCCACAGTTTCCAAAGCAACAGCCAAAACATCTTCTACAAAAGTAATGCAGTGAGGATTACCCATGCTGACACAGGTTACAGACCAAGATTTACCGGCAACTTCGATCGGCACATCTATAACTTTGCCCGACGGTGCAGCCAAAGTTGTCGGAATTTCCGCAGCCATCAGCCGGGGAACTCCCATATCCACCTTGACTTGACCGTCCGATCGCAATTCCGGGCTAATTACACCCGCCAGAGTGTGGATGCGGTACTGAGTTTTTGCCTCCTCACCTTCCAAATCGGCGATAAACTTAGCCAAACAGCGAATCCCGTTGCCGCACATTTCCGGTTCCGAACCGTCGGAGTTAAAAATCCGCATCGTATAGTCAGTGCCGTTTTGACCGGGAAGAGCAAAAATCGCGCCGTCTGCGCCGATCCCAAAATGTCGATCGCACGCGGACACAGCTTGTTCTGGCGTTAAAACTGGTTCTGACGAGTGGCGGTTGTCAATCAGAATAAAATCATTGCCCAGTCCGTGATACTTAGTAAACTCGATCGGCATAAAAACAAACCTCTGTTGACAGTTGACAGTTGACAGTTGACAGTTGACAGTTGACAGTTGACAGTTGACAGTTGACAGCTTTCCAGGTTGACAGTTGACAGCTTTCCAGGTTGACAGTTGTCAGAAGGAGTTTTTTGTGGAATGGACAAACAAGGAAAGTTCTTGAATTCAAAACTTTCTTTAATTCTTTAATTATGAAGAATGACCTGGGAAGGCCAATGCCCTATGACCTGGGAAGGCCAATGACCAATGCCCTCTGCCCTGGGAAGGCCAATGCCCTGGGAAGGCCAATGACCAATGACTAATGACTAATGACTAATGACCAATGACCAAATTACCCATTTCCCACTATGTCAGAATTTGAGACCGGATTGCCCAGCGTTCGCTTAATACAAAGCTACATCAAAGACAAAGAACAGGTAGAAATCAAACTCATGACCGGTGACTTGCTAGCCGGCAGAATTTTTTGGCAGGATCATAACTGCATTTGCCTCTTAGATCCCTCTGAAACACAAATTATGATCTCGCGATCGGCAATTGCTTATCTCAAACCCAACGCCTGAGGAGAGGGGGAGAGGCGGAGAGGCGGAGAGGGGGAGAGGCGGAGATGGGGAGACGAGGAAAATCTTTCCTGTTCCCTCTTCCTTCCATCCGTTACATCCGTTACATCCCCTACAGGGCGACGGAAGCCGAACTTCCGTCTTCCGCCTTCCGTCTTCCGTCTTCCGTCTTCCCTCTGACTAATGACTGACAACTGACAACTGACAACTGACTAATCGCTAAACAGCTTTTCGCTGACTTGGGCGGTAACAAAAGGCAGCTTTAAGGCAGGTTGCGGCACCGGAGGCGAGGCCGTCCGCTGCATCAAGCCGAGCTCGTAGAAGCCGCCGCACAGCAGCAAACGATCGCCCTCTTGCAAATCAGTAGTTCCGTCCGGCCAGCGAGTAAACTTCCCTTCCCGGCGGATCGCCCGCACCTGCACCCCGTACTGAGTCAACAAATCTACCTCTGAGAGTTTTTGACCCGCCCAAGGGCTGTTTGCTGGCAGCCTCAGCCACTGACAAGAACTGTCGCCCTGGGGCACAGCAACTTCGCCCTTCGCCAGCAACTCAAAACTGATCAGTTCTTCCGGTTCACCCACGACCAAAAGTCGATCGCCCGACTGCAAAGCTGCCTTCCCGTTAGGATAATCAATTTCCTCGCCATCTTCGCGGACGATCGCCATCACGCTGACCCCTGTCAACTGCCGCAAGTTAGTTTCTTCCAGAGTCATGCCGGCGATGGGAGAACCCGAAGGCAAGCTGTACCACTCGCTGTTCATATCTCGAACCGCCACTTTCAAATCCCGCGAAACCGCCAAAGGTTCGCGCGCCGGGCGCAATTCCAGATAGCGGCTGCTGCGAATTTGCTGGACTTCCCGCCCGATCGCCATTGCTGACAAACCCATCCCAGCCAGCAAGTGGGCCGACAGTTCTAAACTAGCCTCAAACTCCGGCTGCACAACTTCCCAAGCCCCGAGTTGGTAAAGCAGTTCAATGTCTTTATCTTTGTTGGCCCGCACCACAATATCCAAATCCGGGACTAATTCTAAAGCCCGCTTCAGACACAAGCGAGTGCTCATGGGATCGGGAAGGGCGATCGCCATTGATGCGGCCCGTTCCACCCCGGCTGCTTCCAACACGTGCAAGCTGGCAGCATTCCCGTAAATGTAGGGAATTCCTAGCACTCTGCACTCTTGAATTCTGCTTTCTGACTCGTCGATCACCACAATTGAACAGTTGCGGCTTTGCAGCATTTTGACTAAATTTCTGCCAACTCGCCCGTAGCCGCAAATCACAACATGATTTTGTTCCGGCAAAGTTTCAGCTATTTCCACAGGTTGAGATGTTTCGTCAAAATAGCGCTGCAAGGGCCCGAAATTTTCTGCCCACTTGAATAACTGCGGCACGCTTCTCAATACAAACGGCGTCAGCACCAGGGTGACTGCTGTCGTTCCTAAAATTAATAGGTAAACGTCTCGCGAAACCAGTCCCATAGCTTGACCGGAACTAGCAAGTACAAAGGAGAATTCTCCGATTTGAGCTAAGCCCAAACCTGCGATTAATGCTGTTTTTAGCGGATAGCCAAATAGTCGGACGATCGGCGTGACGATCGAGAATTTGCCGACAAATACTAGAAATACCAGTCCCAGAATTAATTCTAGATGGTTCCAGAGAAACACCGGGTCGATTAACATTCCGATGGTGACAAAAAATAAAGATGCAAAAATATCTCGCAAAGGCTCGACATAAGTTAGAGTTTGGTCGGCATATTCCACCTCGGAAATCATTAAACCCGCCACAAATGCGCCCATCTCGATCGAGAAACCCAAATATTCTGTCAGCAGCGCAATGCTTAAAGCCAAAACCACAACTCCCAGCAAAAACAGTTCCCGGCTTTCTGTTTTCGCGAGGTAGCGCAGCAACTGCGGGACGATCCAAATGCCCGCGACGACTGCACCGGCAGCAAATAAGCCGATCCGCAGCAGGGCCCACGCTACTGTCATGCCGATCGCCTCTGCGGGCTGGTTGAGGGCCGGCAAAACTGCCAGCATTAGCCCCAAAGCCAAATCTTGAACTACCAAGATTCCCAGCATGACTTGACCGTGGGAAGTACCGCCTTCATTGCGTTCCATCAAGCATTTGAGTACAACCGCCGTCGAGGAAAGCGACAGGATCGCCCCTAAAAACACGCCTTGGGCAGGTGATTCTACCCAGCCTACACCCAAGGAAATTGCAGTAGTAATGGCGATCGTCAGCACAATTTGCAAGCCCCCACCGCCCAGACTAATTGCTTTAACTCGATTTAGTTCGGCGAAGGAAAACTCTACTCCCAAGGCAAACAACAGAAAAGCAACGCCAAATTCAGCCAGGGTGTCTACCTGAATTAATTCTTTAATCAGTCCCAAACCGGCCGGCCCAACTACGATCCCTCCCAGAAGGTATCCGAGAATTACCGGCTGTCGCAACAGCGATGCAAAGAGTCCTCCTGCTGCGGCAGCAGCGAGAACTAGAACTAAGTCAACAATCAGTCGGAAGTCTTCTTGCACAACTTTATGAAAAAAGTGTAAAGTTATATTATAGTGTTTAATGTGTTGACTATGTTTGGCGCGTTGACTATAGTTGAGTAGCAAGCCCAACTGCCACTCTCGAACAAGGTATTTTCTCATGACAAAGAGTTCAAATCCTCACAAAAAGCTTAATCTCTTGCAAGTTTATCGAGGGATTGCGGCTTTATTGGTGGTAATGTTTCACGTCAACCAGATGAGCACCGAAAGATTAAATCAAGTTACTTTTTTTAATTTATTTCAGGCGGGGTGGAGCGGTGTTGATTACTTTTTTGTCTTGAGCGGTTTTATCATGGTGTACGTTCACCGATCGGCGATCGGTAAAAAAGACCAGTTAAAATCATTTTTAGTCAAGCGCTGCGTGCGAATTTACCCGATCTACTGGATAATTACTCTGACAGTTTTGTGTTTCTTTCTAGTAATTCCCGGTTTTGCTAACAATCAAGATTTAAGTTTGACCAAGATAATTCTGTCGCTGCTCTTGATTCCTCAAAAAAACAAGCCCATTCTGGATGTAGGTTGGACGTTAGTTTACGAAATATATTTTTACGTATTGTTCAGCATAGCTATCTGGCTAAAGCCTAAACAATCTGTGCCTATACTGTCGGCTTGGCTATTTGTGACGGTTCTACATTTTTGGAAAATAGATACAATAGTAAAAATTACCGAGGCTTTTTTCGGGCTGAATATAGTATTTGGAAATATGAATCTAGAATTTGTTTTGGGCGGCTTGGCGGCGTATATCGTGCTTAAATATAACAAGAAAATTACCAATTACAGATGGATATTATTTGGGATAGCAAATTTAGGATATCTTATTTTAGCGCTGCTGGTGGCTTGGGGCAACATTGAGTTCGAGCGCATCAATACTTTTGCAGTGCTGGCAGCTTTGTTAATCGTTGCTTCTACTTCGATCGACCTCAAGGATTCTCCGAGAATTCCTTATTTTTTCATCTTCTTGGGCGATGCCTCGTATTCAATATTTCTGATCCACAGTCCGGTGATATCAGCAAGTACAAAAATTGTGCAAAAGGCGAATTTAGGAAAATATTTCGACGGTTTCTTTGCCCCGGCTATGGTGGCATTGTTGGCCGTAGTTGTCGGCTGCATATTCTACTCTTTGATCGAAAAACCATTGACAGTTTATCTGCGGAAAAATGTTGTTGAAAAAATGTTTCTTCCGAAGGCACAACCAAGCTAATTGTGTGGTGCGGCTCTGTGAGATGTGCGGTGCGCTCGAGCTTAACTTGCGTTCGATCGATTGACCGCCATACGTCGGCAGGGGCGGGTTTTTGAGATTGTCAATGATTGGCTGTTGTCAATATCGAGAAAAATTGAGCGATCTCAAAGCGACGCACCGCAAAATCTAATTAGTTCGATCGCACAGTCTTTTGGATGGTGCGTCGCTGACAGATTATCGCTAGAAATTGTAGATTGTAGAAGGAGCCGCACCCTACAAAGAATCAACAGAGAAAAGAGCAAAATAGCCAGAGAGAAGAGCCCTTGCCGGGAAAACTAGGATGGGGAAGAATACGACGACATTGCTACCCGAAAACCCTCGATCGAAGAAGAGCCCATGCCTTCCCGATACGGGCTGTGACACAGGTACAAGATGCGATTGAAGCGATCGGAATCTGTATGGTTGATAGACTCAAGGTTCATCCGAATTGAGAGTGGGAGAATACCGCCAGTCGGTGCGCCTTTGTCGGTATTACCCAAGTTAATGCCGCACCATTCCGCAACCTTGCCGTGCATATCGTAAAGTCCAAAAGCATTGGGCCCAAAACTCCCCACATCGTTTATTTGGCGATGAAGACCATGCGGTGCATCAAGGTCGGGATGATTGCCTTTACGGTTAACTTCTATTATAGTTTCCATAAAAAAATCACCATCAAATGAGGCTGTTGTATTGGCACGACAGGCATATTCCCATTCTGCTTTACTCAGGAGACGATATTTTTTACCAGTTTTTTCCGATAGTTTTCTAGAGAATCTGAAGGCCCAACGCCACGATACATTTTCAACAGGACGTTTTTCGCCTGTGAAACTCGATTCGTTGATTCTCTTTCCCATTACTGCTTCCCACTGTGCTTCGGTGATGGGGTATTTGCTTGCATAAAAAGCGGGTATTGTGACTTGATGCTTCTCACCTTCCTCATAAACTCTATATCTATCACCTTCTGTTACTGGCGAACCCATCATCAATTTACCACCGGGAATGTAAACCATTTCCAGCACAATTGAGTTCCCTAGGTCTTCGGTGAAGCAGAAAGCAAATGACTTAAGGCGGCTGCTTTCTTTTCCATACCGATCGACTGCGATCGCCTCAAACTCAAATATATGAGAATAGTTTTGTAAATATTGTTCTACCTTCTCATCATTTCTATCTTTCAGCAGTGAATAGGCAGCTAATTTCACCTGTATGGAGTCGTCGCCTAATGCTCCAATTATCAAATCTAAACCAGCTTCTCCATATTTCAGTGCTTCGGACAGTGCAGCGACTCTCGCTTCGACATCGGGCGATGCCAAGCGGCTCTTAACGCCGGCAATTCCTCCTAGTACCGCCAAATCCCTAGGAAGTGAATTTTTCCCCCCAAGGATGGCATCATATTCTCCGGGTCGATCTTGCTCGTTTGGCATGATATTTTGACCTCAGTACGATTAATATCTACGATGCGATGGTTATAACATATATATATAATATAGGTCAATATTCATGGCTTATGCAGCTACGCTAAAAACCTGAAAAATAATTAGTGGCGCTTGGCGTTTTCACAGGCGACACTTAACAGACTTCGCAGGAGTGATAATGCTTTGCTCTTTAAGGTAAGAGGGTGCTAAGATAGCATTTTTTGTGTAACATTAGCTAGACAAAGATTAAGGATATCGGACATGACAGCGACTGTGAATCGAGCCAACTCCGAATCAATTGCGGAAATAGTTGTGCGTGCTATTTTGAAGTGTAGGCTGTTGAACGCACGCATGAAGAGATCGATTTCGATCGCACCAATTGTTGCTGGCATTCTGAGTTTCACTGTGCCGGCGCAAGCTTTGCAGGTGCAGGTGACACCGACAAATCCTGAACTGGGTGATACGCTGTCGGTAATTATTCAGGTTGACGGTAACGGCGGGGAAACTCCAAAAGTGTCTTTACAGCAGAAAAATTACCCTGCTTTTGCGATCGGCAACGGCCGCTTTCGGGCCCTGCTGCCGACGACGCCGCTAGAGAAACCCGGTGCCCGCCTTCTTCAAGTCTCGGGTGAGGGACAAGTGCAGAAGTTGAACGTGCAAGTGCGCGATCGAGATTTTCCCACTCAATCCATCTGGCTGCCGCCTGGGAAAGACGAGGAAGGTACGGATGCCGAATTCGATCGCGTAGACGCCTTTAAAGCACTGGTGACACCCCAAAAATTCTGGGACGGCAAATTGTTGCGCCCCAACTCCGGCGAAATTACGACTATTTACGGCGTGCGCCGGTACTATAATGGGGTATTTGCTAAGGACTACTACCACCGCGGCGTCGATTACGCGGGCGCTTACGGTTCCCCTGTAGTCGCACCGGCCGCCGGTCGCGTGTCTCTGGTGGGGCGCGAATCCCAAGGGTTCAAAATCCACGGGAATGTCGTTGGTATCGACCACGGTCAAGGGCTAGCAAGTATTTTGATGCACCTCAGCCGGATTGATGTTAAGGAGGGCGAGTTCGTGAAAGCGGGTCAAGTAATTGGTGCTCTGGGGTCTACGGGGGCTTCGACAGGCCCTCACCTGCACTGGGGACTTTACGTGCACGGGCAGTCGATCGATCCGGTACCTTGGCGGCTTCAGGGAATTGAGTAAGACTTTTTTACCGATTTTGACGAATTTAGCTGTCAATTATGGGGTAAGTTTGTGGCTGGGGTGTGCGGATAACTCTGGGTTCTCAGTATTGAGTTATGATTTGTAGAAAAATTCTCAACTCAACCCTCAAAACTCGAATCTCAAGACGCCAGCAATCGCGTCTTTACAAAACTTTATTGATGATGCCGTTGAGCGGGAAGCATATATGAGTATTGAAAAAATTGTTGAACAGGCTTTGCAAGACGGCTATTTAACGCCGTCTATGGAAGCTGAGGTGGGACGGATCTGCAATACGGCTTCTGAATTGTCGATCGAAGAGTACATGGCTCTCGATCGTCTGATGGGAGCTTTGTTGACCGGAGAAGTTGTGGTTCTGCCTCGCAAACAGTTCATCAATGTGATGGAAGAGTTGGTGCTGAGCGATGCGATCGCTAGGGTGGCAGAAATTGAGGCGAGTAGCGACCTGAGTCTGGATGTGGGAGATATTGCGGCTTATGCTTTAAATAGGCTGCCGCCTCTGTACGCTACGACGGAAGAGGGAGCTCACTTTCAAAGGGCTAGGGCTAAAGAGCAACTTCACGATTTGATTTCCAAAGAAGTCAACGCAGCGATCGCGCGCAACTTGGACAGACCTGAACCGGTAAACCCCACAGCTTTGGGTAAGCCGTCTTCTGGAACCGAAGTTCTGTCTAATCTCAGCAATTGGCTGCAAGCTAATGCCGTTAATTTTGAGCCGCAGCCGTAGCACCACCTCCAACTGCTCGGTTTCGCCGGTTAAGTAGATCCCGCTCTATTCAAAAAGCGGGATTTTTAGTTTTTTGAGCCACAAACATTAATCTGTCGGCATTCGCCAGAAGGCATTTTTGACAGTTGACAGTTGACAGTTGACAGTTGACAGTTGACATCTACCTCTACCTAGAAGGAAGAGGATTAGATTAATGAATCGTCTTCTTTTAATTTCTCCCTAGAAGGGTTCCGGCTTTAAACCAATTCTTTTAGGTCACAAGACATCCGTCAGAATTGAAGAAAAAAATTTTAAAGGAATTGTTTATTTGCTACCTAAAACAAACAATTACCTTTTCCTTCTTGCCTCTGCCCTCTGACTAATGACTGATGACTAATGACAAATGACGAATGACCAATGACCAATGACCAATGACTTCAAACGATTAATTATTGCTGTCAGAAGAGTCGGATGAGGGGCCGGCAGTAACTTTTGTTTCTCGCTTTTCGCGTTTTTTCCGTTCCGCTTGGATGACATCTTGAAGCACTATTCGCGCTTGGGCCATTTTTTCCAAATTGCTGCGGTACAAATCTAAATCTTTGCTAACTTTGTCTTCAGGGAGGTGCAAGGCGGCACTGACTTTGGCGATCGCGTCGTTGCGAGTTTCTGGTTTTTTTACCATCTCGGGGTCAGCTTTTTCTAACATCGAGAACAAACCGATCGCGAACAAGCGACTGTATTTAAATTGAGGGTTGCTGGCGATCGCCCCTAAGGACGCTTGCAAATCTCCTGTATCTTCAAAGCTGGTGGAGCGATCGAGCCACGAGAGCAACTCAGACCCGGAAAGGCGCTCCGCCAAGCTTTCCAATCTTTGAGCGTCTTGCTTGTAGCGATCGGGATTGTCTTCTAGGGACTTGCACAAAGCGTTAAAAATCGAAAGTCTGTCTGCTTCTGGGGCGTACCCGAGCATGAATCGATCGAATGCTGTCACCACGCCCAAAGCATAAATCGGGTCGTATTGAAAATCGACATTTGCCGAAAGCAAGTGCATTTCTACCATCAACTCTTCCACCACTCGACGGTAAATTGAGTTAATCGGTCGAGTGTGAATCGTATAGAAACTTCGCTTAGTATCTGAAACAGTACGGTTATTGTTCACCTGAGTCTTATAGATAAATAATTTTGCCGCCGCGGGTGGGCCAGCGCGGCATGAGTAAAGTCGGGGGAGTCGATTGGCGATCGGGCTGACAAAAATTGCCAGTTTTTTTTAGCTGTGCCGCCAAGACAGCGAGGCAAAATTTTACCCCGGAAGATTTTGCGGGCGATCGGCAGCAACAATTAATATGTCGCACTACCAGGGCAAAAGCCAAGTATCTTTACAATCATAGCTCTTCTGGGATCGGTGATAAATCTAATCTTCTGACTTTGCCGACCCTGCTCTGGCTTAGCACAATATTTTTTAATTGTCAAGCACTCATTTCTCAAAAATCACACAAACATGACAATTTCTCCTGAATTAAGAGCTTTAGCCCAGTACATGGCGGGCGAATTTGACAACCGGGAACAAGCGCTAGCAGACCCGGCTTGGTACGTTCACCTGCGTTTCTGGCAAAGACCCCTGCCGGTTGCTCTATTTTCTGAGCCCAGCATTGCCCTGTTTGCCGAACAAGCGAACATTCTCGAATTAGACAAGCCCTACCGCCCCCGCATCGTGCAACTGAGGCACGTTAAGACAGCGCCGGGACAGATAGAAGCTCAGTATTATATGTTCAAGGATATCGCAGCCGTCAAAGGAGCCGGTCGCAACCCCGACTTGCTAAAAAAGCTAAAGGCGGAGCAAATCCAACTCCTCCCGGGCTGCACCCTTTCCGTTGCAGTGCAAAATTTAGGCTCAAACCGCTATCGCTTTCGGGCATCTCTGCCTCCGGACACTCGCTGCGGTTTTACCTACGACGGGCAAAATTACCAAGTAGACTTGGGATTTGAAGCCTCCGGCGAGGAATTTCTCAGCTACGACAAAGGAATAAGCCCCACGACAGGTAAGGCTATCTGGGGAGCTTTAATGGGCCCTTTTAGATTTGTCAAGCGTCAGGATTTTGCTTCTGAGATATTGGCGAATACGCTTGGGATCGGATCGGACGGCGGTTGAAACCGCGTAAGCGTCAAACTTTCGTCCGCGGAGGCGGACGAAAGAAGAAGATCGAGTAATTTTCACCGCCTTTGTCTTTAACCTGCACGCCTGCTGGTGCAAGTTTGTGCAGACGCGATTTCAATCGCCCGGTCTTCTTCAACCTGCACGCCTGCTGGTGCAAGTAGAAGAAGAAGAAGCGGTTTCAACCGCCCGGTTTTCTGGGCGAGTCTCAAGGTTAAATTGTCTTTACACCGCAATCGATGTCAGCAAGAGCAATCAACTGGCGCGCGGCACCCCCTCTAGAGCTTCTTCTTCCGTTTCAAAGATTTCAAACACAGAATCCATCATGGTGACTTCAAACACCAGTTTGGCTTCTGGATGAACATTGCAAATGCGGAAACTTCCCTTAACTTTATCGGCATCGCGCATACCCGCTACCAACGAGGTCAGGCCAGAACTATCGATAAAGTTTACCTGACCAAGATTCACGACGACATGGCGGCTGAGTTTGGAAATACACTCTTGCAACTTGAGGCGGAATTGCCAAGCTGTCGTGATGTCCAACCGTCCTGTCGGTGCTAAGACGATAACTGTTGTACCGTCTTGAAGCGTGTGGGTTTTTTGATCAATATGAATCACTGACCCTTCCCTCAAATTTATTACTATTTATCGCGGTGGTTACTTTCCCAGTAGTTTAACTCAGGTCGGTGACTGCTGAGGCATCCAATTCGCCCAATCTTGCGGTTTTAAGAACTTGGAGTAGAGTTCGGCTTCTGGAGAGTTGGGTTCTGGTTCGTAGCAATATTCCCAGCGTACCAGAGGTGGCAGGGACATCAGAATCGATTCGGTGCGTCCGTTGGTCTGCAAGCCAAAGGTCGTGCCTCGATCGTACACTAAGTTAAATTCGACGTAACGGCCGCGGCGGTAAAGTTGGAAATCGCGCTCGCGATCGCCGTATGCTTTCGATCGGTGCTTTTCAACAATCGGGGTGTAAGCCGGCAAAAATGCCCGGCCGCAGTCCTGTACGAAGGCGAACAGCGACTCCCAGCTTCTCGGCTCCGGGTTTCCGACATTCTTGCTGTACTCAGCAGCTTTCCCTTTGACATTCTGGTCGCGGTAAAGCGGGCCTTGAGCGTTTTGGTAGTCAAAAAACAGGCCGCCGATACCGCGGGTTTCTTGGCGGTGCGGGAGGTAAAAATATTCGTCGCACCAGAGTTTAAAAGTCGGATAATAGTCCGAATGGTGTTTGTCGCAAGCTGATTTCAGAGTTTTGTGAAAATGAGCTGCATCCTCATCCAACAGGTAATAAGGAGTCAAATCGACACCGCCGCCAAACCACCAAATCGGCCCCGCCTCAAAATAGCGGTAATTCAGGTGAACCGTAGGCAAGTAGGGATTGCGGGGGTGCAGCACCATCGAAGTGCCAGTGGCGTAGAAATCGTGACCGGCAGCTTCTGGGTGCTTGGCCAGAATCAAAGCAGGCAAACTTTCGCCCCAAACTTGGGAAAAATTGACTCCGCCTTGTTCAAACACATTGCCTTCGCGCATGACGCGAGAACGTCCGCCGCCCCCTTCGGAGCGTTCCCAAGAGTCCTCTTTAAATTTGCCGCCGCCATCGAGCTGTTCGAGGGCTTGACAAATTTCGTCTTGTAGGCTTTTCATAAATTGGCTGACTCTAGCTCTAGAGTCAGCGGGCGGCAAAAACGGGGAAGTGGTTGTTTTAAGTGTGGTAGAAACTGTCATCCGATTTTAGATTTAAGATTTTAGATTTTAGATTGAAGAATTGCGACCACGGATCAATTCGGGGATTGTGACCAAATTGCTTTCGGTCGTAGAAATTCTTGCCGATCGCATTTGAGTTTGAGATTGACCGTGAGTCCCAAATCCAGTCGTCATGTAATTATGCCACCGCAGGTCTGCAAATGATCGCAATGAAGATACATTAAAAAATAGCAACAAAAATATACTTAAACTTGCGATCGAAAATTCGCTCACACAATTGCAGAGCTATGGTGGAGAACACAATGCCCAATACACTCGATATTAGTTCAGTCTTAGAAATCCTGCGACCCGTGCAAGACCCAGAACTGCAAAAGAGTTTGGTGGAATTGAACATGATTCGTAACATCAAAATTGACAGCGGTGCCGTCAGTTTTACTCTAGTGCTGACAACGCCTGCTTGCCCGCTGCGAGAATTTATTGTCGAAGATTGCCAAAAAGCGGTCAAACAGTTGCCAGGAGTCGAAAAGGTGACTGTGGAGGTGACAGCCGAGACCCCGCAGCAGAAAGGAGTGGTCGATCGCCAAGGCATTGAAGGAGTCAAAAATATTATCGCAATTTCCAGCGGCAAAGGCGGCGTCGGCAAAAGCACGGTAGCGGTAAATGTGGCTGTAGCCCTGGCGCAAACCGGCGCTAAGGTGGGTTTGCTGGATGCGGATATCTACGGGCCCAACGACCCAAATATGTTGGGTTTGGGGGACGCGAAAGTGATGGTGAGGGACTCAAAAAGCGGGGAAAGCCTCGAACCCGCTTTCAATTACGGCGTCAAATTGGTGTCGATGGCGTTTTTAATTGACAAAGACCAGCCTGTTATTTGGCGAGGCCCGATGTTGAACGGGATCATCCGGCAGTTCCTCTATCAGGTAAATTGGGGCGATTTAGATTATCTGATTGTCGATATGCCTCCGGGTACTGGAGACGCGCAGTTGACAATGGCGCAAGCGGTGCCGATGGCGGGTACGGTGATTGTGACGACGCCGCAGACGGTGGCTTTGTTGGACTCCCGCAAGGGGTTGAAGATGTTCCAGCAGTTGGGAGTGCCGGTGCTGGGAATTGTGGAAAATATGAGTTATTTTGTGCCGCCGGATATGCCGGACAAGCAATACGATATTTTTGGTTCCGGCGGCGGGGAAAGGACGGCGGCGGAGTTGGGAGTGCCGCTGTTAGGCCGCATTCCGCTGGAAATTCCGCTGCGGGAAGGTGGCGATTCGGGTGTGCCAATTGTGGTGGGGCAACCGGGTTCTGCTTCTGCTAGGGAGTTGCGGGCGATCGCGGGACGCATTGCCGGTAAAGTTTCTGTAGCAGCCCTAGCCTAACTGTTCGCCAGTGTCCGCCAGGGAATGAATTCCCTGACTAATAGCTGAAGTCCTCGCTATGAGGACTAAGGAGTTAATAAGGTTTAAAAGTCTTCTTCTGAGTCCTCTTTAGAGGACTTTAGCTTTGAGGCAGGGGTTTTAACCCCTGCCGGACTGCCGATTTGACGTTAAGTTGTCAGGAATGGGCGATCGCCTCGCATTTGAGCATCAAGTCTCGATCGCAAAGAAACGGTAAGCTATAAAGAGCAAACTTAACATTCAAAGAATTATGATTTTTCCAGGTTCGGCAGTTCGAGTTAAAGATAAGGGCGAGATTTACTACGGCTTTCAAGGACTTGTCCAGCGAGTTACCGACGGGAAAGTCGCGGTACTGTTTGAAGGCGGCAATTGGGACAAGCTGATCACGTTCCGGCTATCGCAGTTGGATATCGTGGATGCTACGGCTGGCCGCGCGAAATAGTAATTAGTCAGCGGTCATTGGTGATTGGTCATTGGTGATTGATAATTTTGGACTTACGCATGGGTGGCGAGAAACCGGGTTTTTTATCTAAATACTTGCTAAAAACCCTCAAATTTGGTAAAAAACCCGGTTTCTTTAGTCTAAGCGCGTAAGTCCTGTAATTGGTAATTGGAAAAGTACCGAAGACCAGACCACTTACTAAATAGCATTGCAAACTAACACAAAACCAATGGCTGATGACTAATAACTAATGACTAATAACTAATGACTAATGACTAATAACTAATGACTAATGACCAATGACGGCAGGACTAATGACGGCAGGACTAATGACGGCAGGACTAATGACTAATAATTAAAACTATGCGTTTACCTTTACCCCAATTTGGAACAAAAGAACGCCATCCCGATCGCATTGCTGAGGTCATCGAGACGGCAACTTGCGAGTTTTTGGCTCAATGTTTGGAACCGGATGATTTGAGTTTTCCCGTGATGCCGCCTTTTGGGAGTTGGGTGAAGGCCCAGGATGAGGAGTCGAAAAATCAAATTTACGGCGTGGTTTACTATGCTACCACTAGCCCGATCGACTCCGTGCACAGAGCCCGCGCCTTGGGTTTGTCCCTAGAAGAGTTGCGGGAAGAACAACCGCAGATTTTTGCGATGCTCAAAACCGAGTTTCGAGTGGCGATTGTGGGGTTTGAGGCTGCGCCGGAAAGGTTGAACGGTCACGGCCCGTCGAGGGGTAAAATTTATCAGTATTTGCCGCCGCGCCCGCCACAAATTCACCAGGCGGTTTATCGCTGCGAACCGGATGAGGTGATTGATTTTACGGTGCAGTTGGATTTTTTGAGGACGCTGCTGGGGGTGACTAATGCGCCGGTGGATGCGCTGACGGCGGCGACGATTCGGGAGATTTATCAGTTGCGAATGCGCGATAGAGCTTGGTTGGTGGAAGCGGGGAGGAATTTGAGTGTTTTGTTGAAGGATGATTACGATCGGTTGCGGGTGATTTTGAGCCAGATTCATCCTTAGGATATGGTATATGGAAATGCGGCCGATCGCACTTTGCGAACAGCTAAGTTTTATTTAAAGAGCTTTCTAAAATCATATTATGGTGACACTTCAACTCAGACAACTCGATATTCCCCTAGGACAGCGATTGCTGCTACACGATGTTAGTTGGCCAGAATTTGAAGCGATTTTATCAGAACTGGGCGAACACCGTGCCGCCCGCTTAGCCTACAATCAAGGTTCGTTGGAGATTCGGATGCCTTTACCAGAACATGAGGTAAATAAAGAACTAATCGGCGATATGGTGAAGATACTGCTAGAAGAATTAGAAATAGATTGCGAGTGCTTTGGTTCTACCACATTTAAGCGAGAAACGAAAAAAAGTGGTGTGGAACCTGACCAATGTTTTTACATCCAAAACCATCAGGTGATGCGAGGAAAACGGCGGGTTGATTTAACAGCAGATCCGCCTCCCGATTTGGCAATTGAAATTGATGTCACCTCTAAAACGCAACTGGATGCTTATGAAGCTTTGCAAGTTCCTGAATTGTGGCGGTATGAAAATAATCAACTGCGAATTAACGTGCTGGAAGATGGGAAATATGTTAATTGTTTAAGTAGCCGCATCTTCCCAGGATTGCCGATTGTTGAACTGATAGCTGAGTTTGTCTCTCAAAGCGTTACTCTGGGGAGAAGCCCGACTTTGAGAGGTTTTCGCGATCGCATCCGGCGGGCGATCGCCAATTAGTTGCGGTAGTTTCTTAATGATTACTCTTCGGATTTTTCCTCCAAATCATTTAAATACAAACGAACGAACTCTGCTGACGCCTGTGGATTAATTTGCCATAGTGCTTTCCGAATGTCCAACACCGCCTCTGCTACGGGCTCTCTACTTTCATTTACCCACCGGTGAATGTTGGAACGTCCTACCCCCATTGTCACAGCCAAGCGATTTTGGCTGATGTCGTAAGTTTCGAGCACCTGTTTGAGTGCTTTGCCTGCTTTTCCCATGCCTCAGATTGTCTCAGAGGCTCGCCCGATCGTCCATATTATTCTTCTTCAGGTTTTTTCTCCAAATCATCTAAATACAAACGAATGAATTCCCCTGCTGCATCGGGATTGATTTGCTGCAATCCCTTGCGAATCTCTAAAACCGCTTCAGATGCCGGATCTCGATTCTCGTTAACCCAGCGGTTAATACTCGATCGCCCAATGCCCATAATCGCTGCCAATTGATTTTGGCTGATGCCATAGGTTTCTAAAACCAGCTTCAGCGCCTTTCCTGCCTTGCTCATGGCTTCTATGTTGCCAGAAGCTCGCAACTAAGTAAAGATTGTTGACATTCGTCTACACTGAGGTAAGATAGTTTTGTTGACGATTGTCAGCAATGCAGTAAAGAACCACATAATGTTTATGCCGAAAAACTTCCTTGCCAATCCCCCAGCAACCGATACTGCCACAGCGACTGTACCCGTCGCGGAGCCTCCGCAACCCGATCGAGAACCGGTCAAAATCCTGCTGATAGGTTCTCCCAAAGCGGTGAGAAGCATCATTTACATCCTTTACGGTTTGGGTTTTGCCTCTGTCAGCGAATGGAGTCCGCTGCAACCTGCCCAAAAGCCGGGTGAAGTGATGAGCATTCTCATGCGTTACCTGCGGATGGCATAAAATAATCTGGACTTACGCAAAAAGTAGTTTGAATAGCCGTAAAGTGCTAAATATAAAGGTTTTGCGTAAGTCCAGACAAGATTTCTTTCGGAGCAGAAATATTTTATGTGGGTAGAGATAACAGCGCTAAATCAAGTTCCCGAATGGGGTGTATTGAAGGTAAAAGTTGAGGATACTTCGCTGATTTTGAATCGCCAAGGTGCGAATGTCACTTGTTACCGCAATGCTTGCACTCATTTAGAATATCCGATCGATATGGGGAAAGTAAGTAATGGAATCATTACCTGTCCGTTTCACAAATTTCAGTTCAAGTTAGATAGTGGTAAATGTTTGAATGCACCCAGCGATTCCCTGGAATCTTATCCGGTAAAGATTGAGGGCGAGATCGTTTTTGTCGATATAAGTTCGTAGTAAGGACTTTAGTCCTTATTTGCTAAAATTCTGAGGACTGAAGTCCGAACGATCAAACTTGTAAGAGTGCGATCGTTGAAATCCGACAAATTTCAACGATCGCACTTTTTAGTCTCAACTTACCACTTTCGCGCGCCGCTGGCGGAGGAAAACGGCCAAAAGCCCGATCGCCCCAACGATCAAAAGCAGCCATTCTTCCGGTTCCGGAACCCCAGAAACATTCAGAGGATTGTTCGGTTTACTCAACTGTTCCTTACCAGATTCTACCTCGCGATCGAATCGATCGCTCTTAGATTCCGCCGCCTTTAGCTGTTCCCTTTGCGCGTCATTAACCAACACAATCATCGAAGAATAAGGCGTGACGACTTTAAAGTTTTTAGCCAACGAGTGCATCGCATCCAATTGAGTCAATTGATTCGCAGTTTTCTGTTTGCTAAGTGCGGTTATCAACTGCCGCGCAGCTATCGGTTTAAAACCTTCATTTTCATCATCTGTTATTTTCGGAACCGCCGCAGTCTTCGGAGTTTTGCTGTAACTCCAAACATAGCCGTCAACAACATTAACTACCGATTTCCCCGATGCTGCTGTCGTCGCCACTCGCTGCATCGCCTCTTTGATATCGGTAGAAACTCCGCCGCCGCTATCTTGAATCAGCTTTAAAGTTCCATCGTCATAGCCGGGTGGTAAGCCTCCCAAATGGACTGTCCATAAGGGTGCAGCTAGGGAAACGCTGGTTTTGCGATCGTCCGATAACTCGTAACTGTGGCGATCGCTCACCAAAAACACAGTATCATAACTTTTATCGCCGCGCAACTTGGCAAACTGTTGCAGAATATCCTTAAGTTGGAGCGTACCATAAAACGTCAACTTTCCAACATCAAAACTCCGCAAATCTTCCACCAACTTCGGCGGCATCCCCGCAGCACTCGCCACATACAAATCAACCGTATTTGTTTTTAAACTATTCGCTTTCAACCATTCAAAATTCTCCTTAACCTCCTTCGTTTCCCCCGCCATACTGCGGGAAGTATCCAGAATCACTGCAAACTTTTTGCCCTGCGGTAGCGAATAATTTGCATCAACCAGCGGCTTAGCAGAAATCGTATTTCCTCCCGGCAAATTCGCCAGACGCGGTATTGCTTGCTGCTGCGAAACTGCTGGCACAAATCCCGGCAGCCAAGTTTCTTTTGCCTCTTTCCCGCTGTAATTTACCTGTTTTCCGGCAATCGTGCGGCGAGTATTTCCATCCCAATAAATGTTACGTTTTTCTGCCAAAACAGGCATCGCCCAACCCTGCGGCTGTCGCATCACTTTGTAAGTCAGCCATAGATTCATCTCCGTTGGCCCGTCAGTTTGGGTAAACTCTCGTTTAGCCGGAATTGGAAAAGCTCGCAAGCGGTATTGTTTCGGGCCAACTTGTTCGAGCAAAGCCGGATCTACCCTTTCTACCACCTGCTGGTTGTAAACTTGCTGTGCGGCACCTCTGGGCGACACAGTAAATGCAAAACGCTTTTTCAAATCCCCAGTATCCCCCAGCCAAATTCCTGTAACTGCGGCGCTTTCCGGCAGTGAAAAGTAGTAGAATACTTCTTGCAAGTTCGGCGTTTGATTTTTGTAAACTTCGTAGAGTTGAACGTCAGCCCAATCGCCGTTTTCTTTGACTGTAACTTCTTGCGACTGCAACCATACTTTTTCCTCATTTACATTCAGCAAACCTGCCTTAGCTTCTTCGCGGTTAGATGTTGACTGCACCGCGTGTTTTACTGCTTCCGTGTCACCTTTTTGAATTTCGGTATCGAAGAATTCACCGTAGAGTTTTTCGGATTTTTTAACATCGGAATCAGAGCCTTGATACAAAAACGGCGACATTAAAAAATTGTAGCTGTTCTGCACAGTTTGAGCCGAGCCGTCAGGCAAACTCAAAGTATTTTTGTACATCGCATAAATGTGGTTGTTTTCTGCCACTGTGCTGACGTAGCGGTACGGAGACAAATAAGCGTTAACTAAGCCCGATCGAATCATATCAGACTTGGCTAATAAAGTTTGACGTGCAGTCTCATTGGCTGCGGGAGTCGCCAGCATTTTCAGTGCTTGAATTTGCGGCTGCTGCTGCAAAGCGGAGAAAATCGCCAGCCAAGCTGCTATAACTCCCAAGCTGCCAATGATTGCCTGATTTTTCCCGTATTGCGAAGCAAAATTGCGAAATACTTTGCGCCCGGATTGGATGTAGAGAAAGCCGTAAAGCGAAGGCATTGCCACGAATAAGCTGGAGGTAAAACCAAACATAATCAAGGATAATGGCAGCCACCAAATTATAGCAAGTGAACCGTACCTTAGAGAGTCTATTAGTGGTGTCACCCAGGCAAAACTCAAAAATCCAACTATTGTCACAATTGCGACAGGTAGAGCGTAAAACATCAGCAAGGTTGCCGCCCAGATGCCAACTAGCAGCATTAAACTGTGAAATCCTAACTGTATCCACGCACTTCGCTTTTCTCCAATTAATCCAGTCACAGCGGGCTTTTTGATCTGAGCATCTTGAGATATTGAAGTATCTTGAATGTTTTCTTTTTTACCCAAATATCCGTAGAGCATTTCTACTAAAAATGCTGCGATGCACAAAACGATTGTAGCGATAATTAGCGAGCTGGCTGGATTCAGTTCTCGCAGCATAAATAACCTGATTAGGCAGAGCAAAAACAACGGCGCTTCTACTCCGTAAAACAAGCGCATTAGCTGCAATGCTTGCTTGCGAAAACGCCTGAATCCGAGGATTGTAAATGCTGTCGGTACTGCTATCAATGCTGTTAGGGTTAAGGAAAATTCTAGGGGAATAATTCCGTCTATTGTGGCTTGGATTAACGGAATTGCCAGGTAAGGCAAAATTCCCAGATAAACAATTGACAAAAATGTCAGGTTCCACAGCCAAAAGATTGACTGAAAAATTATGTTAAATGCCAGTTTGAGTTTCTTCATTTTTTCCGGCTGTTAAGCTATGATTGACGGTGTTGTGTACAGTAGTCGCGAAGTCTTGGATTTCAGGACTTTCTGGGTTTACGGAACTGTCAAAGAGAATGGAAACTAGCACCCAAGTATGATTTTTATGGGTGATGTCGCTGCGGATGCGCGACAAGAAGTTATCGGTAGTTTGCTGGGAAGATTGCAGCCAGTATGTAGCGGAGAGTTGGTTGTCTCTGAGAGATAGCCAGCGCGCCGTTACAGCAGGAGTTAGCTGTTTTTTTTCTATTCGATTGACGGGGATGCCGCTTGCTATAAAGCACAACTCTGGTGCGTGGTAAGTCTGCCAAGATGTGCTGGCTACTGCGAGCATGGAACCGCGCAAGTTTCCTGACACAAATCTCTTTTTTTCTGTTTGCGTGTCTGGGTAATTGCCAAAGAATTTTTGTTCGCTGGGATTCAGGGGAAGGGGCTCGGATACAATTTGTTGGGGAAATTTCAGGGGGGCGATCGCCCCTTTGTCACTTTCTACATGATACAATTGAGAAATTGCTGCCCAAACAGCCACCGCCGCAATTAGTCGGGCTTTCGCCAGCGGCTGATTTTTGAGAATTTCTGCATCTTGTTGCGAGTTAATATTAGTTTCTTTGGCCTCGGGAAATTTGGGAACCTTTTGCAGCATCAACCAACTTAAAAAACAAGCGCAGACTAAACCTACAATTCCCAGGGGTACGTGCAGGATTTCTGCATATTGTGGCTGTTGCCAAACTTGGGCGACTAACACTAATACGGCAACCCGCAAAGCGTTAGCAGACACTAACATTAAGAAGTTCGCAGCGCATACTGCGAGCCATTTAAAACTCAATCTGCGGCCTTCTAACCAGGTAGCAGCTAGCAAAAATAGGGTGCCTACTAAGAGTGTTTTAATGCCGCTGCAAGGTACGTCTACGTGGGCGATGCCGTTTTCCAAAATGATGATGTCGTAGGAAGAAATAGCCCCAACGTGCAGCATGGAGAGCCACTGTTCTACTAGCTGAGCAGTTAGCACTCGCGCTGGCAAACCCAATCCGCTATTAAACTGACTGTTGAATGGTAAAATACAAGCCAGCAAGCCCGCAACTGGCAAGTTTTTTCGCCAAAAATTTGGCTCCGCAAACAAGCCGCACAGCCCGTAAGTTCCGATGATAAATAGCAGGACTGTAACTTGTTTGATATCTATTATGCACCCTGCGGCGATCGACAAAACACCTGCACCCAACATCAACAGCAGCGGATTGCGCCTCAAAACGAAGTTTGGGGAAAATGCGCGCGGGCGAGATCCCCAACCGAGCGATCGGGCTACTAATGCTACAATTAGACAGCCAATTAGTATCTTGTACAGTGTCGGTATCTCAACAAACGAGGATAACAGCCACTTAACAGCCGAGATATTGGCCCAAAACCAAGCAAGCGCCAGCAAAAAAGGAGCCAGCCGAACCAAATTAACCGCCTGAGGGGGACTAACAGAATCTGGAATGCCAGAATTGGGAATATTAGTGCGCTGCATGATACCGCTTGACATTCACGTTGGTGACATCTTAGCTCAGCAAAATTGGTAATGCCTAGACCGATTATTTAAGTTTTGTCAAGCTTCTATTTCCTCTACAGAGATGCTAGCGTTATAATGATTTTAGCGGAGGTAAAAATGAGCGAAAAAAGTCCAGGATACAAAATTCTTAGCGACAACCGACAAGCGCGCCATCTGTATGAAATTATAGATACATATCAGGTGGGCATCGAGTTGAAGGGAACCGAAGTCAAATCAATTCGGGAAGGAAAAGCCAATTTGCGGGACGGATATGCTTTGGTTAAAAATGGCGAAATATGGCTGATCAACGTTCATATTTCGCCGTGGAGAAGTGCTAGCAACTATTTTAATCACGAGCCGCGCCGCACCCGCAAATTGCTGATGCACAAGCAGGAAATTCGCAAATTAATTGGCAAAGTTGAAGAAAAAGGCTTGACTTTAGTGCCGTTAAAAATGTATTTGAAAGGCGGTTGGGTAAAACTTGATATCGGTTTGGGGAAAGGGAAAAAACTGCACGACAAGCGCGAAGATTTGAAGAAACGCGAAGACAAGCGGGATATGGAAAGAGCGATGAAGCAATTTTAGCCATCAGTCATCAGTCATCAGTCAATGGGTCATTAGTCATCAGTCAATGAGTCATTAGTCATTAGTGATTAGTGATTCGTGATTGATTATTTTAGATATAGTCCGGTTAATCATATCCGTTTCAAAAAAGAATGCAACTGTAGGTAAGCTCTAAACACTTATGAAATCAGTCATTTCCAATTCTAAAATCTAAAATCTAAAATCTAAAATTGTTTGATATTCCCCGTTGAGGATTTTGAGGACTTGGGCCGTCACTACAAACTTAATTATAGTTATTTCACCGGACTCGATTGTTATGTGCTAAGTAGATCGCATATAGCGGTTCTCAAGTGAGCTATTCACCAATTAATTAACAATTCTGCAATTCCCAAATCTAAAATCTAAAATCTAAACCTGTACCTCCAGAAAGCTGAGAAAGGCTATACTGTCGATCGCCCGCCCAACTAAGTATTATTACTTATTTTCGTAACATTCCGGCTTCCCGCTGCGCGCTTGGGGCTTCCGGCTTGCTTTTTCCTGAAAATATCCGGATGGCTTGTGGAGTCCCATGAAGGATCAACCTATGCTCGAATACATCTAGGTAGTCGCAGCATGACACAAGCATTCGGCTGTGGAGTTGCAAACTAGAGATGAGAAAGGGGATCGAGCCTTAGTCATTTCGTAAGATTATGATGCCATGAGGGTGGCAATTAAATGTCCCAACAAATTATTCCAACTCTCCACTTAAAATATGCTAAAAACGACACCATTAGCTAACATTTTTAATGTTATGAAAGAGCCAGAAAAAAAGCCTCATCACTCCAAGTGGGCGGCATTCCTACTGATGCTAACAGTAGGCTTGGGCGGCTGGCAATTTGGGTTGCCGGAACTCGCATCACTGTTTAACAATAGGGGCTTGGAAAACTACAAAGCCAATCGATTGGCTGATACTCAACAAGCCTATGAGTTAGCGCTCTCGGTAGATCCCAAAAGCCGAACTGCTCTTTACAATTTGGGATGGCTTTGCGAAGAGGTGCAAGATTTAGAATGCGCCCGAGGAAAATATCTGCAAGCTGCCAAACTCGGTCTCCCTGCTGCTTACAGCAATCTAGCTAGATTATACATTGTAGACAAGAAAAACTATCCTGCTGCCGTTCACTTACTGTTGCAAGGTTTGAAATTAGCTGAGGACGATCGAGTAAAATATTCTTTACTCAAAAATTTGGGATGGGCTCGGCTGAAACAGGGTAGATATTCCGAGGCATTGCAACATTTGGATGCAGCGATTAAGCTTGATAGTGAAAGACCAGCAACTTACTGCTTAAAAGCGCAAGTCCTAGAAGGGATGAAAAAGACGAAGGAAGCGCTACCGCAGTGGAAAACTTGTCTAAAGTATGCGGATTCCCAAGAATTCGATGAGGATATATGGATAGGAATGGCACGTCAACGATTACAAGAGGAAAAAACAAATAAATGAAACGCACAGTTTTGCTTTCATCAACCATACTGGCATTTATAACGGTACTGGAGCTAAGTCAAGCCTCAAAAGCACTGCCAACTCCTGCGACTGTTAAACCCACAGTGAATGAATCAGTCGAAACGCTGCTCAACTCGAATCAGTCGGGGTGGCGGCGGTGCAGAGATAGAGGTAGAGATTATGCGTGCCCGAGATTCGTCACGCCTACCGACAGCGAAGAATAAGAATTATTTTGAAATAATTTTGTAGAGTGCGCCATCAGCACTTGACACCCACAGGTATGTAGTATGGAGTAGTATTGTGTAGGTGCGCCTCGCGCACCTTATACCATTTTAGATTTGAGATTAAAGCATTAAAGAATTGGAAATGACCGATGACGATTTTGGTTTGCAGCTTGCCTCAAGTTGCATTTTTTTTGAACTGGTGGCAGATTCCACTTTTATGAAGTACGGCCGATTAATCCCCGCAGGACAGGGTACGGCGCCGCGACCTGTGTTGCTGGATGTGTACTTCAATTACCTGAAATTTGCTGTAATTACTTTGTTCCTACAGCCATTTACAGTATCTTTTTGGCTCGCACCGGCACGCGGGGAAAAAACCCCGCCCACAATTCTACCTACTCGCCCTCTGTCAAAGGTGAATCTTGCTGCTGCTGCGAGTTGCTGTAAAAACTAGCAATAATCGCCACCATCAACCACCAAAGCATATTAACTTCCGGCCGGTACCAAACGGTATCGAAAAAACCGTGAGCCATCATGCCGGTTAAAGTTGCGATCGCCCCAATCAACCAAAACGCCTGATTCGATTTTAGGTTTGGGCTTTTGGATTTGAGATTTGGGGATTCTTCCTCTAAATTAGAGGTGTTAAATTGTGCGTCGCGCAATCTTTTTATCTGCAACAAACCCTGATTGACGGTAACAGTCATCAGCCACAGGAAACACATTAAGCCGATAAAACCAGTTTCCACCGCAATTTCTAGCAGCACAGAATAAGCACTCAAAGCAGTGAATTTCGGCTTCATATAAAGCGGATAAACTTTATTAAAAGCAGTGTTTCCCGGGCCAATGCCGAGAATTGGCCGATCGCGAATCATGTCAATCACCGCCGTCCAAACATTAATCCGAAAATTGTTGCTGCTGTCGCCGCGGCCGATAAACATACTCGCAACTCGATCGCGCAAGGGAGCCACCAAAAGCACTCCCAAAAGTAACGCCCCAGCCAAACCTCCTAACCCTAACGGCAGCGCCCAAGTCCGCCAGAACCTAGGCATTAAAGGGCTGTACCAGTACCAAAGCAGCACTAAAAACACCACAAGCACAGCCACAAAACCGATCCAAGCACCCCGGCTGTCGGTGTAGCGCAAACACGCGCAATTCACCACCAGCATCGTCAGCGCTAAAAGTTTGGTTCCCCATCCTTTCCACACAAAAAGCGCGGCGGCGCTCAAAGCAATTGCCGGCAGCAAATAGGAACCGAGCAAGTTTGGATTGCCCAAAAAGCTGTAAACTCGCGTGAGATTGGCTTGAGTAGAAGTCGGATCGTTCCAAGTAGCTAATGGCGGCACTTTATCAATCCACTGCCGCACGCCGTAGAAACTGACAATCAGAGCGACATTCAAATATACGGCAATTAACCACGATCGCCAGCGGGGATCTCGCAAGATCCGCGCCATCAGGGCAAAAAACAGCAAATACAGCGTTAGCTTCGTCCAACCTGTAAAAGCGGCGGCTTTCACCGGCGACATTGCTGTGGCGACGGTAGCAATGCCCCAGTACAGCAGTACCAGCAAGTGAATGGGCGTGAGGGCGATCGCGCGATCGTCGGAAACAGTCAGCAGCACCCAAAATGCAGCGCCAGCAGCCATCAACAGCCCCACCAAGGCATTGTTAACAAACGGGCCCATACCGAACGTCAAGGCCAGCAAACCAAAACCCAGGGGTTCTGCCCACTGCATCAGCCAACTACTCTGCCGCCAACTGCGCGCATTGCCGATCGCCAAATTCAATAAATAACTGCCACTTTGCCACTGAGAGAGCGGCAAATTTGCCAGAGTTAACTGTTGCCAAACTGAATTCATTTCAATTTTAGATTTGTACTTAGTAATCGGGAAAAAGGTAATCGGGAATTGGTAATCGGTAATCGGGAAAAAGGTAATTGGTAATCGGGAATTGGTAATCGGTAATCGGGAAAAAGGTAATTGGTAATCGGGCAATTCTCCCCCTCTAGCCCTCTTCCTTATTCCTTATTCCTTATTCCTTATTCCTTCGCTCAACTGTCAACTGTCAACTGTCAACTGTCAACTGTCAACCGTCAACCCCTCGGCTTCGCTCGGGGCAAGCTGTCAACTGTCAACTGTCAACTGGTTTTTACCCTTCCAACAACTCCGTAGCATTGATGCACGGGAGCCAGAGCGCGTAGCGATATCCAGATTCCGGGGTGCCTTGAATCGAGAGTTGGCCGCCTTGAATTTCCACCAACTGGCAGCAAAGCAGCAACCCCAAGCGTTCCCTGGCCCCGTAACCAGCTAACACCGGTGCGGTATCCGCGGCATTCTCGGCCACCAAAGCCGCCAACTCAGAAAACGCCAGCGTTAATCGCTGGGAACCGCGTGTCTGTGACGGGAGTTGCGGTTCGAGTCCGAGGGAGCTGGTTTCGGAGTTCGATCGCGCACCGCTACCCGATCCCACCTTTAGCAAGTAGTCGGAGTAGAGTTTAGCATGGGGCAAACTTTCTCCCAACCAAGGATGAAAAACCCAAACTCCGATGTTGATACCCTCTTCTTTCCGAGAAAGGTGGACTCGAATCACGCTGCCTGCCCCAGCGGATTGAATAATGCTAAAAATTAAGTGGTGCAGCATTTGCTGAACTTTATCCTTATCAACCAACCAGATGCGCGGCCCGGGCCCCATCGACAAATTAATTTCTTGCTCTCGCCTACTTGCCGCCGGCGACAGGGTTGTCACAACTTGCTGACACAAAGTTTCTATATCAACTGCGGTTCGCTTCAAGGTGAAAGCGGAATCATCTAGTTCTGCCAGTTCCAAAATTTCTTCAACTAGCGATCGCAAAGACCGGCTGCTGTCTTCGATCACGTCGATATATTCTTTTTGCTTGCTGGTTAAGGGGCCGTAAATTTCTTGGTTCAACACGCTCGCCATGCCGAGGATTGAAGTGAGCGGGGTGAGCAATTCTTGCGCTAAATGATTCAGCAGTTTTACCTTAATTGAGTGAGTAGACAAATCGATAGGTTTGTTATTCATCGGTTATTTTTGTTGTTAATTCTCGAGCGTTTATTGTTAGATATAGTCCGGTTAATTAATTTTAATTAAATTTTGATTTAGGACTTGAGTCCTCAAAATCCTCAAGGGGCGAGAGGGAACAACTTTATTAGGAGTGATTAACCGGGACTTGATATTAGGGATTTATTATACCTCTTCCCCAAGTTTATAACAACTTCTTTGCTTGACAAATCAAAAACGGAGCGGGAACGGAAAAGCAATATATATATCTGCATTCTTCCTGCTTCTCTCTTCGTACTTCTCTCGGACTTTTTCTCTCGGACTTTTTCTCTCGGACTGCTTCCCTCGGACTTCTTACCTCTTCCACAACTGACTTATTAAGATTTAATCATTCCTTCTAAAGCTGATTGCAAGTCTTGAGTGAGTTCGGCAACTGCTACCCTGCGGCCCTTTTGATATCCCTCCCAGCGATCGCCCACTGATATCGGTTCGCCCACGGTCATTTGCACCTGCTGTTTGCCCAAAGAAGGCCGGCCGAAAGGATTTCCCCCTTTGATGCGAGTCAGTACGTCCCACAGCAGTAAAGTTGTTTCTGCCAAACGTTCTGCTGTCAGCTTTTCTTGAACGTACCTGCCGGTGACGGAGACGAAACTTTCGACAAGTCTCATGTGCCACATCCGCAGACTTGCTTCTTCAGCGAGGCGATCGGCTAATCCTCTTTCTAAAGGACAAAGTGCTGCAATATCTTTGATATCTTCTCGATAAATATAGTCCCAGCCTGCTTGTTCCAGACGGCGGCAGCGGTCTATCAAACTGCCTTTGGGCTTCAAGTTGAAATATTCTTCTGCTACTTGCAAAGCTACGTCCAACAGTGCTGTCAGTCGAGCAATCATCGCTTCATTGTCCGAATCGTTGGCAGTTTTTTCGGGCAGCGATAATGATGTTACAGGAGATGGTTTTAACGGTAAATTTCGATGGTAAAAACGGAGATAAAACTGTTCCATTACTGCTAGCAAATGGTTGCCCAGTCGAATCAGGCGCAGATAGTGGAATTTGTGACTTTGGTTTTCTGTAGCGGGATTTTCTGCCTCTAAATTGGCGAGATTGCTTGGTTCTAAGGCGGGCAGTCCGCAATCTATTTCTAATTGAGTTAAAAGTTTTTCTAGGGGTTGCCAAGGCGGATTGACATAGCGGTATTGAATGCCGATCGGCACAATTAACACTTTTTCATCAGTACGTCCGGCTTTGTGCAAGTCTTCCACGCACCAGAAGCCCATTTGAGCGATTCCCGGTTCCAGGGGGCTAACTATTTCATTGTGACCGTTGGTGGCGCCTTCTGGGGCGGCGGCGATCGGGAATTGGCTGTTAGCAAATAAATCGCGGGCCGATCGCAATCCAGCGCGATCGATCTTACCGCGCACAATCGGAGTACCGCCGAGCTGGGAATACAGCCAGCCGACGCCAGAACCGGCCCACAGCGGAATTCCGCGATCGTAGATAAAGTGGGAATGTACCGGGAATTGCAGGGGAATGCCTTTGGCGCGCGCCGCCTGGGGAACCAGTTTCCAAATTAGCTGTCCCAAACAGTAGGGATCGTCTGAGTTGGGGTGGCGGAAGGCTAGCAAGAAGCGAACTTTCTGATTTTGAAATTGGTGGAATAGTTCGGCGAGGGTTTCGACGTTTTCGGCTTGAATGTGGCTGATATTCGTCCGAAATCTCAGCCACCAGGGGAGTATTTGCTGGCAGCCTTGCATCACTAGCGGGTTGTAGGCTGGGGGTATGAATTCCAGCGGCGGCTGAACTTGGCTAATTGAATTGGGCATTTTGCGATTTTAAATTTTAGATTTTAGTTAAGACGGCGCTTGAAACCAGGTCTACAGAAACTTTCACCCACTCGCCTGCGGGTTGAAGAGTGGGTTCCCCTAAATTCGTGAGCTCAAATTCGTCTGAGATTACTAACCCAAGCATATTGGTTTATAGCCGCAAGCGCACAATTCCTGTCACTAAGATTTTGGCAATCCCAAATCTAAAATCTAAAATCTAAAATCCTATTGTGCGGCTTCAAAAATCATTTCTTGGAAGTTAACGACATCCGATCGCGGATCGCAGTGAGTGACTTTGACTTCTAGCCGATCGCCTATAGCCACCGATCGACCAAATCGCATCGCCAACTCCAAACCCAACTCTTCCAACAAAATCAATCCGAGATTGCTGTCTTCCCTCAGCCAGCGCAGCATTAAAGCTTCCCAAACTTCATCGGGGTTGCGCCGCAGATATTCCAATCCCCAATAGCGGTTAGTTTGGCGTTCGACGGTAGAGGCTTCTTTAACTGCGGTGCCGAGACACATCACAATGTCCTGTATTTCTTGGGCCGCAAAAGGCAGGGGTTCGCCCCGCAGGTGGGCTTTAATTTGGAAGTGAGTCAGCAAGTCGGTATAGCGGCGGATCGGGGAAGTAACTTGGGTGTACAATTCCAAACCTAAACCGGCGTGGCGTCCGGGGGTGAGGCCCATTTCGCTGCGGGGCATACAGCGGCGCACGGCGCAAGCGCGGGCGGGGCCAGCGGGCACTGCCAGCAGTTCTTCCTCTGGAGGGAGTTCCGGCTGCGGCTGATAGCGGTAGGGTATGGGCAGGCTGTGAGCTTGACCGTAGCGGGCCGCTACTTCGCCGGCTAAAATCATCATTTCGGCTACTAGCATTCGGGCTGTGGAGTCGTCGATGACGTGGATTTTGATCTCGTCGCCGTGGACTTTGATGACGGATTCGGGCATGAAAATGCTGATTGCCCCTTGGGCTTCCCGCCATTTTTGGCGCAGTTTTGCCGCAGAGGCGATCGCGCTTATTTCCGGTTCTGCTTCGATTCCCAACTCCAGCATTTCATCTACGTCATCGTAGGTTAAGCGGTAGGTTGGTTTGATCGTGCTGATGTGGATGCTGTAATCTTGAGCCGCGCCGGTTTCGTCTAAGGTGACGCTGAAGCTGAGCGCGCTGCACTCTTTGCCTTGAATTAAACTCATCGGCCCCGTTGCCAAAGCCGGGGGAAACATCGGGATCATTCCCGTGGGCAGATAAACCGTAGTGGTGCGCTTTCTGGCTTCGAGGTCGAGTTCGTCTCCGGGGGAAAGCAAGCGGGTAGGATCGGCGATGTGTATCCAGAGTCGCTGCTGGTCGTTTTCGAGGAATTCTAAGCTGAGGCCGTCGTCGATTTCTGTGGTGCTTTCGTCGTCGATCGTGTAAACCTTGAGGTGAGTTAAATCGAGACGATTTGTGTCGGAGTCGGCTGGCGGATTTTCTAGGCAGCGTTGGGCCACTTCTAATACCTTTGCGGAGAATTGTAGGGGAATTTGGCTGCGCCGCAAAAACAGGTTTTCGTGGGTACTCCACAGCCCGAGATCGACTAGGAGCCCAAATGCTGCTTCGGGGTTTTCGGAACGTTCTAAGCTGGCTAAAGTTTCTAAGGCCGGGGTGCGGTGCGTTGCTTCTTCTCCGAGGGTGGCAAAGCGTTCTAGGGCGTCGAGGCGAGTTCGATCGCTGTGTTCCCACTCTACCTTTTCCCCGGCCAGCCGCTGTTTGACTCGATCCCAAAATCCTTGGGATTCTTGGTGTCGCTGCTGTTCTACTTCTTGCTGGTGTTTGATTTCCGCTACTTGGGCGGCCGGTCGCGGTTCGTAGCGATCGCCCTTTTGTTTGAAATACAGTTTGTCTGTTGAGAGCAAACAGTATGCTGCGTAGCACTGGGCCGAACTGCGATCGGAAAATAGCAGCACGGCCAGGGATTCTGGATCTGCGGTTTCTCCGTCGCCCACTAGCAGTTCCCAAGCTACTTCTAGACTCGACGGATCTGAGTAAACTTCTACTTCTTTGAGAAATTTGGGAATGTCGGAGGGTTTGTAAGTTTCTCCGACTACTTCGTAGCTGATTTGTTTGGGCGGTATGCTGTGCGGTTGACCGTTTTCGTCTACCACGACCCAGTTTTTCTTGCCGTCGGGGCGATCGGCAACGGCCAGACGGCGGTCGCCGTGCACTCTAATTTCTACTAACGTTCCCTTCTCCACTTGCCAGCTTTATTTTTGAGATTTTGGATTTTTACACTTGCTATTTTTCTGGTTTCGATGGGGGAATTTTAGATTTTGGATTTTTACATTTTTTACATCAATTGTTAAAACTAACATCTAAAAAGTTGTGCTTTTTGTACTTTAATTTCTAACTTTTGAGATTTTGATTAAGACTTACGCAGCAGCGACTATATACCCAATATTGCGCTCTATTAGCGACCCTCGCTTGCGACAAAAAGACGTTGTTTTCGCGTAAGTCCTATTCCCGTCCAAAATCTAAAATCTAAAATCCAAAATCCAGTTAACCTTCTTGGTTTACGAAGGGCATCAAAGCTACAATTCTTGCTCTTTTGATGCTGCGGGTCAGGTCGCGCTGCTGTTTTGCCGTCAAACCGGTAATCCGGCGGGGCAAGATTTTACCGCGTTCTGTGACGTATTTTTTGAGCAAATCGACATCTTTGTAGTCGATCGGGTCTCCTGGTTTGATTGGCGAAACGCGCCGGCGAAAGTAAGTCATGGTTTATTGTTTGTTGACTGTTGACTGTTGACTGTTAGTTTTTAGTTATTAGCCGTTAGTTGCTAGCCGTCAGGAAAGCATTTGTTAGTTATCTGCTTTTCGCGGGTCAATATCAATTGCCAACAACTGATGACTGATGACTAATGACTAATGACTAATCACTACTTGATCTCTTTGTGGGCCGTGTGCTGGTTGCAGTGGGTGCAGAACTTTTTGAGTTCCAGCCGCGCCGTCGTGTTGCGGCGGTTCTTGGTCGTGGTGTACCGAGACACGCCTTTGGAGCGTTTGCTCGCGTTGGTTCGGCACTCAGTACACTCTAGAGTAATTATGATGCGGACGCCTTTAGCCATAATTCTAAATAAATTTCGACTAATTTAAACACAATTTATTATCTTCTCACATTGGTCTGCACTTGGTCAAGCAATCTTCTGACTTTGATGTCGAGGGAGTAGCCGCGGCGGGCTCCGACGACGATCGTCCCGCCGAGCCGATCGTGAAAAGCTTGGGGAAACCGAGCGGTGTCGGTGAAAGCAACGCTGCAGTCGATCGCCAGCGGCAGCATCAGCAGCAAGACGGCGGCGTTGGTAGATGTGAGCCCGCCTACACCGGCGAAGGCTAAAGCAGCGCAAAAGCCCAGCAATCCCTCGCGCTTGCACAATTCTTGGAAGCCCGGAGTCCGTTGGAATCGGGTATCGGCAATTTTCATGTCCAGGGCCCAGCGCCCGAGACTTTGACCTTGGTTTTTCCTGACGATGGCTACGCGCAGGATCATCCACAGCAGAACAAAAAATATGGTTTGGACGATCGGATTAGTGCCGAGAAGCAAACTGGGCAGCCAAACTGCGATCGCGTCGATGCAGAAGGCACCGGCGCGACGGCCGACTGATACTTTGGGAAGGAGAGGAACTAGGTCGGAACTCATGGGCAAAAAGGTCGATCGCCACTAGCTACTTTTCAATCTTAAACTGTGGAGCCTGTCGATCGGCGTAAATGAACCTCAAAGCCAACCGCTAATGATTCAAGCCGAAAATGGATTTTCGCCGATTCCCAACTGTGTTTTCGACTTTTCCACCTGTTCCCAGAGTGTTTGGATCTGACTAAATGCCTGTTCCACAGACATTTTACCGTTAGATGTCAAGGAACTGATGTAACCCACCCGCTGGGAAAACTCTTGTAAATTCGCATTAAATACCAAATTTTCAGGCTTTACTTCACCGTAATAGCGATTGTGAGGATATAAAAAATTTGAATTTGCTACCATTGCTTTAACCTCGCCTGAAAAGTTGTTTTCTGAACATATCAATATTATAAACCGCTCTTCCCTTCTAGAGTTGTGCTGTAAGTAGCAGAAATTATGTGAGATTTTGCCAACTTTTTTGTGATGGCAATTACACATAGAGATGATAAGGCAAAAAAATAAGTAATTTCACTTAGAGAAGTTGCGCTGGCGGGGTCTGCCGATTTGAGATTTGAGATTTAAAATTTGAGATTTACAAGGGCAGATGAATCTGGGAGCTGAACGAGAGTCTAAAATTTTGATATCGTTCCTCAGGAGTGTCGGAGGCTGGTATCGGTTTTTGGGCTGGTCAAAAACCCGGTTGCTGCGTTAAAGTCGATCGCGCAAAATCATAGGTTTTGCGTAGAAACTGGTTTTTTGTGCGTCCAGGACTGACTTATGGAAATAAGTGACAAAAAAACCAAAAATAGATATGATTATTGCCGAGATAAATAATTAGACTTTTAGTGGGAAACTGCGTAATGTCTGCAAATGCGCGATCGCCCCGTCCCAAACCCCCGCTGAGGCAAGTGTTAATCAGACTTGCCCTCGCCGTAATTGCTGCTGTTATTGTCCTGAATATTCCTCACTCATTGATTCCCGTGTTTAAAGAACCTGTATCCGAAGCAACGCCGCCGCCAGAAATCCAAAACCTGCTCGTCGGGAAGCGCAAAATTGTGACAGTGGGCGACAGCATCACCGAGGCCGGGAAATACCCCGGAGGTTACGTTTGGCTGCTGCAACGCTATCTGAATGCGCTTTATCCCGATCGCAAAATCGAAATCGTCAACGCGGGCATCTCCGGCAACAAAGCGACAGATATGCAGGCGCGCTTCCAGAAAGACGCGATCGACAAAAAGCCAGATTTAGTCACGATTAACGCCGGAGTCAACGACGTTTGGCACGCTTTCTTCGACTTCCAAAACCTTCAGTTTCATCCGCAAGGCAACTTGCCGGCGGGAGTACCGCTAGCAGAATATATAGACAAAATAACTCAAATGGTGCTGGCAGCAAAAGCCGCAGGAATTCGAGTTGTCCTGCTTTCTCCTACTCCCATCCGCGAGATTCTCGACGGCCCCGAAAATCGCAGGTTGCAAGAGTATGTTGCCGCGATGCGAGAAATTGCGCGGCAAAACCAGTGCTTGTTTATCGATTTGAATGCGCCATTTCGGGAAGTGATCGGCACCTATCAAAAACACGCGGGAAAAACTCTAAATTTGTTAGCCGCCGATGGAGTTCACCCCAATCCGTCGGGATATCGAATTATTGCTTTTACTATCTTGCGCGGTTTGGGCGTACCCGCCAAAGATATTGAGAATTTGGAAGTCAAAAATTGAAAAGAAGGAAGAAGGAAGAAGTTCGGCAACGAGCAATGTACGGGATGTAACGGATTAATTTTGATGGGAGAAGCAAGTATTGTAGGGTGCGTCGCGATGATAAATTAATAAATTCAATCGACAATCTCATGGCGACGCACCTTGCACTTGGGTTTGATGAAATAAGAAAAAAATTGTTTTGTCTCATTTTTTAATAAACAATATTAATCATCTATCGGCGGATGATAGCGTTTCAACCAACAGCTACCGATAATTACCAACGCCACCACAACAATAATTTCCGTCCAAAAAAACGAAAGGAAATCGCTGGCAGTTCCCACCGGAGGCACTCCAGGCTGAGCGTTGCGAATAGCGGGAAAAGCAAACAGCATCACAGCCGTCCAGCTCAGCATTCCTACTTCCGGCAACTTGCCGGATTGCATCACTTTTAATGCTAGCAAAAGCGCCATAATTGACAGCACCCACATGATGACAATAATCACCAAGGCAAAGAATTTCACCGGAATCGATCGACTTGCATAAACATCGATATAAATAAAGATAGATGAATTCTCTTCCAGCGGCTTGTAACTGATATCGAAGCCGGGAACATCGGCATTAAACTTAAATTCCAGCGGTACGGGATTCAGTTCAAAGGGAGCAAACTTTTTGCCCATCGAAGCCAGGGGGTCGATGGAAATTGCTACTTTAGCAATGTGCCTGTCAAACGGATAATTGTTAATTTTTCCCTTGACTAGGTTAAACTTTAATGCTGGGACAATCATCGGTTTGCCTTCTTTAAAGGTAATTTCCGAATCCTCTACATTTGCGCCGTTAACTGTCATTAGCAAGTCTTGAGCTGGGTAAGTTGGCCCTTTTTTATAGATGCCTTTGAGATCGAACTGCAAGCGGGTTTCTAATTCGTTTTTAATCGGGTCTACCCCAATTACGGTCATTTTGACCTCAACCAAGCCTTTCGGGGCTACAGCGGTATCTGGAGACGGGCTGTAAGGTTCTTGGGCATTAGCATTGTGAGAGTAAATAGATAAGATAATTGTAAATATAACGGCGGCACTGCAAATTAAAATAAGTATTTTTTTTAGATGAAATTTGTTGGCAGTTTGCATTAATTATGGATTTTTTATGTCTTGAATTGTTGGTATTCCCTGCATTTTCCGCATTCACGCAGTTCCTTATTCCGCCAGTCCGCCAGGGGTTTAAACCCCTGGCTCATAGAAGACAGTCGGTTAAAACCGAGTGAAGAAACTCGATAATAAAACGGCTATTTCCCAGTCCGCCTCCGCGGACATTGTTTGTCTAGCAGCGATTTCAAGATCCGACTCTTACGAACCTACTACGAACCGATAGGAAGCAGTACGTTTGACGTAAAACTGCCGTGCAAACCGTAGGGGATGTGCTGTTTTAAATGCAGGCGCGCTACGGGGCCTTTGGTGATGTCGCTGGCATCTAGAATCGCTAAGGTCGATCGATGATTAGCCGCATCATACATCAAAACTAGCAGCCAGCCGTCATCCTCAGCAACAGAATCAGGACGAGCCACAAACACCGGTTCCCCCGCAAAGCCGCGCGGCGCCACACTCCAAATTTGCCTTTCGCCAGTCAGGAAATCAATTTTGAGAATAGCTTGCAAAGGAGCATTCCCAGTGGGAGAATCGGCGGCACCAATATAAAGATATCGGTAAGGCTGTCCGACATTATTCGGATGCAAAGTCGGAAACTCGCAGCACCGAGTTTCAATTACTTGATGCTTGACAGTTTTCTCGTTCAAATTTAGCTGAAACCGCCACAATTCCCCCGCTGGAACGCTGTCAAAATCAATCTCGCGAAAATCGCCGTCCGCCTCTACCGTTGGGAATGATTCGTAGCAAACTGAATCTACAAAAACTTCGCCGTTTTCTTCCCAGGCGTTGCAGTGGTGGAACACAAAACAAGGTTCTGTTTCTAATATCTTCACCTCGTCAGTACCGTTGCGGGGAATCAAAATTGCTTGCGTGGGCTTGTGTGGCGAAAATTGAATGCACTGGGATGCACTGCGAAATCCTAACAAGAAAAGCAGGGGATTGAAGCTGACGGGATTTTGGAAGAATATACAGTAATTTTCGGTAATTACCATGTCGTGCAGGAAGGCAAAACCCGGGATTGCGTGGGCGTGTTTTTGTAAAAGTTTGCCGCTTTCGTCGAGTTCGTAAATGGTAATTACACTCGACAAACCGGGCTTGACAGAAAAGTTGACTAATCTGTCTCCTTTGCCATTTTTTCCTTTTTCAATTCTGGGGTGGGCGGCGAAGGCTTCACCGGGTTGTAAGATGCCGTCTAGGGTGTCTAATCCGAGGGTTTCTAGGCTGCGGGGGTCGAGTCTGTAGGGCTGTGCTGCTTCCCACAGTGCTAGCAGTTTGTCGCCCCAATAAATGATGTTGGTGTTGGCGATGTTTTTGATTTTGACATCAAAGATGTTGGCCAGCCAGCCTCCGGGTTTCTGTGTGCCGAAAACGCCTCGGTGCAAGATTTTTCCGGCTTTTTGTTCGGCGATATAGCCTTCGGTGTGTACGAATCGGTTGCGGAAGTGGGCGCGGCCTTCAGTCAGGGCGATCGCGCAAATCATGCCGTCGCCGTCAAAGGGGTGGTGGATGCGATCGCCGTTGACATCCAACAATCCGGGCCCGTTGCGAAAGAATGTGCCTTGCAAGCCGGCGGGGATTGAGCCTTCTATGTTGTCAATCCAGTAGTCGGCTTCGTTGGGTTGGGATTCGTAGCCGCGCTGCCAGTCTTTGCGATCGTATGATGGTTTTTGGCCGGCTGTTTGAGGTTGGGGAATTTGTAGTTTTTGCATGGGTAAACAGTTGACAGTTGACAGTTGACAGTTGACAGCGAAGTTTTTAAGACGGGGATTTAAAGCCTGCCATAAAAACCATCCAGGGGCGGGATGCGGAACCTGAATATTTGGTAAAGTTATGGAATTGTTTTTTAACCGCAGAGAGCGCAGAGAGCGCAGAGAGGGTAAAAGTGAGAGAGTCAGAGAATTGGAAAACACAGTGGAATTTATCCGTTACATCCCGTACATTGCTCGTTGCCGAACTTCCTTCACTTGCTTTCTACGGTGCGGTTTTCGGGGATTGATGTTGGCACTAAGTCTGGAAAGTATTCGGGCATGAAATGTTGTCCGCCCGGTTTTGCACAGCCCAGTTCTGGTTCTAATACTGGGAGAGATTGTTGGTAGTTTGGATCGCCGCTTTCTGTACTTTCTGCAGGGAGCCAATTTAAGAAGGGGAGGGGCAGCAGTGTGGAGAGGTTGGCGATGACTACTAGCAGCCAGAGGTTGTCGAAATTGCGATCGGTAATTCCGAGCCAGTGAGTCAAAATTGCACCGCCTTCGTAGGAAATAAGTCCTGCTAAGTTGGTGACTGACATCAAGACTGCAAATAAAGTTGCTTCGACGCCAGGGGGACACAACCGCGCCGAGAGTACCAGCACGGGCATATAGGCAATTTGTCCGATTACTGTCAGGATCAGGCTGTCTCCGATGCTGAACCATTGGTCGTCAATTCCTAATGCTCGGTTGGCATGAGTTACTAATAATAACGCAGTCATGCCTAAAACTGTAGCAATGACTGTTGACCAGCCGAAAATTACTCGAAATGGAATTGCTTTGAGGTAGCGCTGAAACAGCCCGATGCCTATGAGGGCTGCAATGCTGGTAACGAGGCGCACTCTGCCGAGAAATTCTGGTGGAAAGCCTAGTTCGTTGGTGGTGAAAAAGAAGAAGGCGGAGTCTGAGCTTGGGGTGGCTTGCCAGAGGAAGAGAAAGGCGGTGGGCAGCCAGATGGTTTTTTGGGTAACAGCTTGCCGCAGTTGTTTTAGTTGGTCTTTGACTGCTTCAAAGTCGGTTCTTTTGTTGGTTTTTTCTTCGGCAATTAACCAAGCTGTTGCTGATACGATTAGCGGGAAAGATGCGGTGATTGAAAATATGGTGTGGGTGCTGAAGTGTTGCAGCAGGGAACCGCTGAGGTAGGCGGTGATTAGTCCGCCGAGGGCTGATGCGCCCCAAGACAAGGATTGCAGGGAACCGGCATCGGCGATTGATTCTTTTCTGGCTCTTTCGACTACTAGGGAGTCGGCGATTACGTCGCTGACGGCTAGTGAAAGGGAACTGAGGGCGATCGCCCCTGTAGCGGCCAACGGCGTGTGTACAATTGTTGCGAGGCTCACCCATGCTGAAGTTCCCAGCAGCCCGGAGAGCACGATGTAAGGGCGTCTGCGGTAGCCGAATATGGGCAACCCGTCGGACATGAAGCCGAACAGGGGCTTGATAATCCAAGGTAGGGCGACGACGCCCAGCATGGCTGAGACTTCGGCGGGAGTCATGCCGAGTTCGTCTTTGAGGAAGAAGCTGACGGCTAAGCGGGCTAGTCCGAGGATGCCTTGGACGAAGTAAATCAGTAAGATGGCTATGAGCTCGGGGGTTGGCTCATTCCCGAAGAATACTTTTTCTTTTAAAGATTCTTTGAGTTTGCTGGCGCCAGAGGGGGAAAGGAGCATTTGAGCAATATTTCTTAATGAATCTCAATATTTATAACACATTCTTAATGAATTGACCGCTTGACTGCTTGACAGTTGACAGTTGACAGTTGACGGTTGTGACAGTTGACGGTTGACAGTTGTCAGAAGTCCGAGGGAAGCAAGGGTTTCAGCAATTAGGACTTTCCCGATCGCCAGCAGAGGTTGCTACGATTGTAATTAATCTGAATTTAATGATTTTTTGTAGCAATGAAAACAGAAATTAGAATTGTCTCTCTGGCAGTAGCTTGGATTTTAGGAGCTGGGGCTAATTTAGCCTTGGCTTTACCTGTTGCTAATCCGCAAGGTGATTACCCGGTGCCGCCTGGAAGAGGGCGGGGAAACAGGCAGGTGAATTGGGTGGTTGTTGATTCGGATTCTCAAGGGTTAAATTGCCGGATGGCTAAGCGATTTCAATCTGTTTCTGTAGATGCTCTTGATGCGCCAGATGAGTTGTTTGCAAGGAATAAACACAATGTTTCGCAGTGGCCTGTGGTGACGACTTTTCGGCGGGGAAAACGCTTGGAGGCGGTGACTGGAAATAATGCTAATCAAATTATGATTGCTGATTCTCAGGGCAAGCCTTGGTTGCCGATTTCCACAGATAAGGGTAATTGTTTTGTGCGGGCTAACAGCCGTTTTATTAAGCCGATTCGGGAAAATCCTACTACTTTGAAACCTTTGGAATAACCAACAGTCAAAAACCACAGGCGTCCCGCCTGTTCCACAAATAACCACAGGCGTCCCGCCTGTTCCACTAAGAAGAAACTAAACAAAAGGAAAAGTTATTTAATGAGAGTAAATAGTTTAGATGATGTGAGTATCCTGGTGAAAGGCAACAATGCTTTTGCGATCGACCTCTATGACAAACTGCGCCACCAAGAAGGAAACCTGTTCTTCTCTCCCTACAGCATCTCAACAGCGCTGGCGATGACTTATGCCGGTGCTAGAGGCGAGACAGCTTCGGAGATGGCGAATGTTTTGCACTTCGAGCTAGAACCAGAGCATCTGCACCCAGCCTTTGCTGCACTGATGGCCGATCTCAATATTGGTGAAGATTGCGGATATCAACTGAACACGGCTAATCGACTTTGGGGACAGCAGGGGTTTGCTTTCCTTGATGCGTTTCTTCAAACTACCAAAGATTATTACAGCGCTGCACTAGCATTGGTGGACTTTATACGTGCTACTGAGGAGGCTCGCTGTACGATTAACACTTGGGTGGCGCAACAAACTCAGGAGAAGATTCAAAACCAGATCCGTGAAGGGATTTTAACCGGAGATACACGATTGGTTTTGACTAATGCTATCTATTTCAAAGGCAACTGGGCAAGTCAGTTCGATCGCATTTCCACAAAGGAAGAACCCTTTACCATTGCACCAGACGAGCAGGTTAATGTCCCGATGATGTTCAAGGGAGGAGCGTTCCGCTACGCTTCTCTGGGTGACTTACAAGTGCTGGAACTGCCTTATGTGGGCGATCGGCTATCTATGGTGATTCTCTTGCCAAGTAAGCTGGAGGGGTTGGCGCAGTTGGAGCAGCAATTGACAAGTGCCAGCTTGGAGAAATGGCTATCGTCACTCTACATAACGCACGAGTTATTAGTTTGGCTGCCTAAATTTAAGCTAACTTCAGAGTTTATGCTCAACCAAGCACTTTCAGATATGGGGATGCCGCTTGCTTTTGATAAGTACGGGGCTGACTTCACTGGCATGACAACTGCGGAGGCTGACTTATGTCACCTGAGTGATGAGCAAAGGCTGCATATCTCAGCGGTAATTCATAAAGCTTTCGTTGATGTGAATGAGGAGGGGACGGAGGCGGCGGCGGCTACAGCGGTTGTGATGGCAAGGTCAGTAAGTATCAGCATTCCAACAATTTTTAGAGCCGATCGCCCTTTTATCTTTCTGATTCGGGATACTCAATTTGATAGTATCCTATTTCTGGGTCGTGTGGTTAATCCACTGATTCATTAGAATTTAAAATGAACGAACCCCGAAGACGCAAAGGACGCGAAGCCAGAAAAGAGAGAGAGTTCACAACTACTGAAAGGAGTGTTTTATGATTGTTAATCCTGAAAATGTGCCGGACAGTACAGGCTCGAATTATCCCCAGGAATTTAAATCTGTGGTTGCCGGAAGAGTTAAAAAACGTTTGGGGAATGCTGCGGGTTTGCAGAATTTTGGGGTGAATTTGGTGAGGCTGGCGCCGGGAAGTTGTTCTGCTCTGAGACATTGGCACTCTCGTCAAGATGAGTTAGTCTACGTTTTGGAAGGGGAAGTGACTCTGGTGACAAATTCGGGTGAGGAAGTGCTGCAACCGGGTATGGCGGCTGGTTTTCGGGCGGGTGATGCTGATGGGCATCATTTGGTTAACCGCTCGAATGCTGATGTTGTTTATCTGGAAATTGGCGATCGCACTCCGGGAGATGAGGCCCAATATCCTGATGACGATATAATTGCCAAAGCTAGCGGCAATAGTTGGATTTTTACTCGCAAAAACGGCGAGGTTTACTAAATATCAAGGGTTATTAGCCCCCGCCCGGTGCGGGCGGATTGTTTTTATGGAGAGGTTTAAATCCCCGTCTTAAAAACCTCGCACTCATCTGTCAACTGTCAACTGTCAACTGTCAACTGTCAACTGTCAACTGTTTATGAGTCAAGTTAATCTTTGGAGTTCTGCGGAACACGCTTTGTGGTATCTGGCTAAGGCTGATGGCATTCCTCACCGCACTGAGGGTGAGGCGGTTTTGTTGGAGGAGGTGCCGCAAACTGTGCAGCGGATTCTGGATGTGGGTACGGGTGACGGGCGGTTGTTGGGCCTGCTTAAGTGCGATCGCCCGAATGTTGAATGTGTGGCGATCGACTTTTCGCCGACAATGCTGGAAAAAGTCAGAACTCGTTTTGCTGATGACAAAACTGTCACGGTAATCGAGCACAATTTTGACGAACCTCTGCCGGATTTGGGCAAGTTTGATGCGATCGTTTCTAGTTTTGCAATCCACCATGTTGAGGACGATCGCAAACGTTCGCTTTACGCCGAGATTTTCGAGCTTTTGGAACCCGGAGGCATTTTTTGCAATTTGGAGCACGTAGCGTCCCCAACAGAGGCTTTGCATGAGAAGTTTCGAGAGGCGCTGGGTATTAGCAACGATCCAGACGATCCGTCTAATAAATTGCTCGATGTAGAAACGCAACTAGGGTGGTTTAGAGAAATTGGTTTTGGTGAGGTAGACTGTTATTGGAAGTGGCGGGAACTCGCTTTATTAGTTGGGGTGAAACCTTTTTAGATGCGGGTAAGGACTGCATTGTCGTGTCCTTTTAAAATGGGAAATAGTCACAATTAGTAAGGTGCGTCAGATTTTTAAACCCTCAATAATCGTTCGAGAAATTCACCTGACGCACCCTACAGCTTGATTTTTGTATGCCAGTTGCCTAAGTCCTGAATATAAGAGGTTGCTGTCATAGTAGAAGTCGATCGCGAACAGTTCTGGTTAGCGTGAAAATAACCAACAGAGTATTGAGGAGAGAACAGGCGAACTCTTAACCCAAACGATACAGAAAACAACCGTTTTTTGGAGTAGCAAGCAAATTGAACCTCCAATTTACACTTTTAGTTAGTTGGGATGGAAGATATTGTCCGGTCGCTCGCACATTGGGATCTTACCCAGTTAGAGGGCTGTTTTAAGAGTTATTAACCAAACGATCGAATTAACAACAAACAAAAAGGTATAAAAAATATAGATTGAGGGAGCGCAGATAGCTCGACCTAAAGAAGGCATTTTAATTGTTTTTAATGAACCGAGCGGGTGAACCAGACCTTCCGGAATTGAGCGAGTATTAAAACTTTCATCTAAGGCACTTTCATTATTCAAGAATTTGGTAATTGCATCGACTCTTTGTATGTAATAAAATTGCACCTTCCAGTAGGTAGCTTCTAAAAACCAGAAACCAAAAATTATAACGTATCCTAGGGGAACCAACGCATCTATTTTGCTTGTAAAAACCCAACCAATCAACGCTACCCAAATGGTAATTGCCGTAGTTTTTAATTGCATCAAAATTGTTGTGAAGTTAGCTATTTTTTTCTCTAGTTCCTCTGCTCCTTTTTGCAGCATTGCTAGCTGAAATTCAAATCTATCCATGTTTGATTCCGCGAACGTTTATATTAGAGTTATCGAAAAAATTATAATCTTCTTTTCTTTCGGTGTCGTTATAGAATTTCGCCTGACGCACCCTAGAACTCGATTTTAGATTATATAGTAAGGTGCGCTACTCTCCCGAAATTCCCGATCGCCGTTAGAGAACTTCGCCTGACGCACCCTACAACTCTGGCTTTTACTGTTATTGGAAGTGGCGGGAACTCGCTTTGTTGGTGGGAGTTAAACCAGTCATCATTATGGATGGGTAAGAACACGGGTGGGGAAATCGACCCTGAAAAGTATCGTCCAATTCACCGCCAAATTCGTCCTAAGTTTAAGATAAATCCGGGTAATACATCCTCTCCAGAAAGTTCTGTGGGATGTTCTAAAACCTGGATTTGTTGTCCCGGACGGTAGATTTCGACTCGTTGATTCTGAGGGTCAATTAACCATCCCAATCTCGCACCATTGTTGAGATACTCCTGCATTTTCTCTTGAAGTTTGGCGAGGCTATCTGTAGCAGAGCGCAACTCGACGACAAAATCGGGACACAGGGGAACGAATCCTCGGCGTTGTTCGGGAGTCAGAGCTTCCCATCGTTCTCGCCGCACCCAGGAGGCATCCGGGGAACGGCGAGCACCGCTGGGGAGGATAAATCCTGTGGAGGAGTCGAAGGGTATACCATGACCCCCCTCCTCTTCGACCCACTTGACTAAAAAGTAGGAAATTTTGACATTACGATATCCTGATTCGCCTCCCGTAGGTGGATTCACGATTAATTCTCCTTGGGCCGTTCGTTCTAATCTTAAATCGGGATTGGCTGCGGCAAGTTCCTCAAACTGTTCGGGGGTGACGTGGAGAATGGTAGAGGTGGGGAGTTCTAGGGTGAGGGTGTCCGGTTGGTTGAGGGTGGATTGCATCGTGTCACTTGGGGAAAACGGGGCGATATCTTTATTCTAGGGGATAGGGGAAGTTTGAGGCGATCGAGTATTAAAGTGTGAATTAAATTAAATCCGGTACTTTAGGTTTAATTCGCCGTTCGTACCAGTTCATTAACGGAGTAGCGCTAATGCCGTGCAAAATCACAGAAATCACGATTGTTGTAAAGGTAATCCAGGCAATTTTCTCGGCAGTTTCGCCTTTTAAACCGTGACCGAAAGCATAGGTAAGATAATAGATTGAACCGACGCCGCGAATGCCGAACCAACCGCACAACCAGCGGCTGGCGGGATGCAAACGACTGCCGAGCGTACTGATCCAAGCTCCCACAGGCCGAATCAAAAAGATTAACAATCCAGCTATTAAGAGGGCGTAGCTGCCATGTGCCACCAGAGCTTCTAGGCGCAACATGGAACCCAATATTAAAATTGTTGCTACTTCCATTAACTTTTCTATGCGCTCGGTAAAGTGCAGTTGGGAAAGCGGTTTTTCGGGATCGCGGTAACTCCGCTGCACTACAATTCCTGCTACAAAAACTGCGAGGAATCCGTAGCCGTTGACTACTTCTGTGAGGGAATATGTGAGCAGAATTGTGCTGAGAGCGATGAAATCTTCCATTAATTCGTCGGCGGGTCGGTAGCGTTGGAGTCTTTTATCGATCCAGGTGACGGCTTTGGCTACTAAAATGCCCATCACGATACCTGCGGCGCCCGCCCAAATCAAGTCAACTGCTACCCACTGCGAAAACCAGTTCGGCCAGTTGTTATCTTTTAGCGCATAAATGCCGAAATAAACAAAGGGAAAAGCTAAAGCATCGTTCAAACCGCCTTCCGATGTTAAACCAAAGCGCAATTCATCGCGATCGTCTATATCAGCTAACTGCACTTCTGAGGCTAAAACTGGGTCGGTGGGAGCGAGAATTGCTCCCAGTAAAATCGCGGGGCCCCAATCTAATTTGACAAACCAATGAGCGATCGCAGCAACAGCAAAAATCGAAATTGGCATTAAAAAACCGAGCAGCCGCGCTGTGGAATTCCAGGCCCAAAGTTGAAGCGGGCGATTCATTTTTAATCCGCAACTGAACAGAGAAACAATAACTACAAATTCTGTAAGTCTTTCTAAAAATTGAGCTTCGGGGCGCAATTCAATCAGCTTGACGCCGTAGGGCCCCAATCCGATACCGACAATTAGATAAATTAAGGCATAAGATACCGGCAATCGCGAAATCCATCCCGAGCCCAACGTGACGGTGAGCAGGAGGATGCCAATCACTAGCAAGTTGAGAATGTAATGATCTACCATAGAGCGCACTTTTAATTAGTTTAACAAGTGCGATTTTGACAGATCGAAGCTTCTGGCGCATCCGCCAGAAGCTAGAGTCTGCTATCCTCCGAAAGTTGCATTTGTTGTGCTAAATAATGCCAATTTTCAAAATTATTGTTATACAAATGTTGAGTGTGTTTAATCAAATATTGTCATTAGGCGAATGTTTAGATGCAGCGATCGATCTATATTTGCAGGTATAGATGCTATCTAAACGCTGTTTTTTGCGCCACAATGCGATCGAACCTTCACAAACAGGATTTACGCACTCATATAGTTTGATGCGCTACAAGTAGCAGTAAGGCGCGCAGTGCGCGCCCTACAAGAATACCTGCGTCCGGGACTGTCTAAGCTATGTTGAAATTGGCAGCATCGATCGAGCTGGCAGACACTCCATTAAGAGAGGCTAAAATTTCACCTGTTGCTGACAAACGGATGAAAGTTGCACTGTTTTCTTGAGTAATTGACAATTGGGCAAAAGTGAGATTGTTACCCAATACTAACAAGTCTTTACCAACTTCAAAGTCAGTAATAGTATCAGTACCGGCATTGGTAGAAAGCAAGAATTTATCATTGCCATTACCTCCCGTCAAAATATCACTTCCCAAACCGCCAGTCAGCAAATCATCGCCCTTACCTCCCAGCAGAATATCGTTACCATCACCGCCATTCAAAATGTCGGCACCGCGACTGCCAAACAAGGCATCATTACCGCTACCTCCCAGCAGAATATCGTTACCTTTGCCGCCGAAAAGAGAGTCATTGCCGATCGCACCGTCGAGGTAATCATTGCCCCTCATGCCCATCAAAGCATCATTTCCGCCGCCGCCAGTCAGGATATCGTCATCATTTGTACCGAGAATGCGATCGGGCGAATTGCTGCCCAACTCCGCGTCGCCGGTGACAACAGGAACCGCCAGCCCAGACGCAGGCGAGGTTGCGTCTTGAATTTTGCTATCTAAAGCAGCACCAGTATTCTCAGCAACTAACTGGGAAATTGGCTTGCTTCCCGCACCAACTGCTTTAAAGTCTTGAGTAGTTGCGCCCAAAGCTACTTTTTGGACGCGGGCGACTGCTTCAGGAATCGATGTTCCTGTTGTGCTGGAGACAGCGGCATCAATGCGTTGATTTGCTGTTGCCATTACAGTCGCAGCTTGCGAGGCAAGTTGGGTGAAGTTTTGACCGTTAAAACTGGGGTCAACTTGCTTGATTCTACTGACAGATTGCTGAATAATTGGTTCTAAATCTGCTGCATTGCTGAGGTTTAAAACTGTACTGGATTGAATTCGACTCGTAATTGAACTGACAACAGCCTTGACAATATCCTTAGTTAATGCACCAGAAGCACCGTCAATCAAAGCGCTAGTTTGAGTGATGATGTTTTGGACTTTCACCATTGCGGATAAAACTTGGACTCCCCCTGGCTGGTTGTTGTTGGTTGCCTTAATGGGATCTAAGCTAATTAGGTCAACATTAGCGGGGATGGCAAGGGAATTTTTGACTAAAGATTGTGCTTGTTCTGATGTAACTCCTTTGTCGATTAAGTCAGCAACTAAGCTGGTTAAAAGGGTGACAACAGTAGCATCTGGTGGTGCCGTAACTGGTGTTTCTAGCGGTAAACCAGTGGCGGTATCGGTGCCACCTATGGCAACTAAATTGCCTTCTTCTGGGTCAATTTCCCCGTTTTCATTTTTGTCAAAAATGTTGGAGGCGAGATTCAGATCGAATTCACCGTTAGGGCTAGTTATGGCAGACGGTTCGTTAGGATCGAGTATGCCGTTTTTGTTAGCATCAAAGAAGATAGTAGCACCAGCAATGTAATTGTCAATCACAAAACCGCCGAAATTGTAACTCTTGAACCGAACGAGTTCGCTAACACTGGTACCAGACGCATCCGTTCCCGTTACCTTCAGCCAATAGTTGAAAGATTTTGGGCGACTCGCATCTAAATTGATAGTACGGGTTCCGGGATTGAAAGTTAACCACGAGGGGAGAGGAATTTGAGGAAAACTTAACCCATCTACCGGCTGGCGATAGGAATCGCCGTTGAGAGCTCTCTCCCAAGTGTATGCAGACGAATTCAAAGCATTGTAATCTGCCAGAGAGATCGTATAGTTAATGCGATCGCCCGGATCGGGGTCAGTATCGGTGTTTGCAGCAAAGGTCAACTCATTGGTTTTAGAACCTCCTTGCGACAAGACAGGACGATTTACCAATGGCGGGCGGTTATCCGTTGGTGTCGGTGTTGGTGTCGGTGTTCGTATCGGCGTTGGTGGTGTCGGCGTTGGTGTTGGCGCTGGTGTTGGCGTTGGTGTTGGTATCGGTGTTGGCGTTGGTGTCGGTGTCGGTGTCGGTGTCGGTGTTGGTGGTATCGGTGTCGGCGTTGGTGTTGGCGTTGGCGTGACTGGTGTTGGTGTTGGTGTCGGTGTCGGTGTCGGTGCAGTGTAATTAATAATAGTTGTGGTAGCGGTAGCAGTGGTGATTGTCGGTGTTACCGCTGCGATGCCTGTGGGATCTGACAGGGTGACGGTAATAGTTTCATCGGGTTCCACCGTGGTGTCGCCCAACACATCCAGAGTGATGGTTTTTGATGTTTCATCTGTCGCAAAATTAATCGTGCCAGTAGCAGTTATTGCCCCAGAAGTGCCGCCGATATTGTTATAATCGCTGCCGTTGGTAGCTGTTCCGGCTATTGCATATTTGACGCTACTTGCCCCGTTAGTGACGTTGCTGCGAGTCACAGTGAAAGTTAGAGGTTTTTTGCCGCTATTACCTTCATCAATGGTGGCAGCATTGGTGGCAATGGCATAACCAACAGAAACCTGATCTGAAATAGTTAGAGTTGTTTTTTTTGTAGATCCGGCAATGCCACTGGTAATTGTGCCAAGGTTGAAAATTACGGTTTCGGGGTTTTCAGAGATATTGTCAGCCTTGATAGTAACTGCAATATTTTTGGTAAGTGCATCACCTGTTGCACCTGCGGGGAATGTAATCGAAGTAGGGGAAAAGGTGTAGTCTGAATTTTCGGTGGCTGTGCTAGTGGGGTCTAGGACAATTGGCACAACTACATCGTTTAAGGGAGTCTCGCCGGTGATTTTGACGGGAATATTAACTACTTTGTCTGTTGTTCCTTCCACGCTGCTGTAAGTGGCCGCACCGAAATTAACTGTATTCGATGTATTCAGCAGAACCGAGACATTTTGATCGAAAGCCGTAGCTATATCCAACTTGCCGTCAGCATTAAAATCTCTCGCAAGCATATAAGCATATGCGAAAGAATTCGGGATCGTAAAGTTGCTGAGAGTACCAAATTTACCCGTACCATCTCCTAACAAAACTGAAAGGTAGGTACTAAAGTAGTTAGACGTGGCTAAATCGAGTTTGCCGTCGCCATTAAAATCCCCTGCAACCACAAATTGGGGAAATCCTCCAGTAGTTGCGACATTAAAGTTGTTAGCAGTATCAAAATTACCCGTACCATCTCCCAAGAAGACTGAGACAGATTTATCGGTGCTGTTATTAGTGGCGATATCGAGTTTGCTGTCACCATTAAAGTCGCCTGTGACGACGGTTCGCTGAGTCCCGCCGATGCTGCTGCCATTGTTAGTGGGGGAGCTAAGGTTAACGGGGGAGTTAAAGTTGCCTTTACCATCTCCTAAGAAAACGGAGATGTTATTAGTCTTTTCATTGTTAGACGTGACTAAATCGAGTTGGCCGTCGCCGTTAAAGTCGGCTGTGGCAACAGTAAACTTTGGTGTTTGTGTACTAATCTTAACGGGAGTGCCAAAGCTACCAGTACCGTCTCCAAAAAGTATTGAAATGAAGTTATCAAAAATGGAGTAAGGAGTTGTGGCTAAATCTAACTTGCCATCTCCATTAAAGTCACCGGTTACGATCGACTTATGATCTATCCCTTGACCGAAATTGGTAGGATCGCCAAAACTGCCAGTACCCGTCCCCAGCCGGATCGAAACGAAATTGCCGTTATTGGAAAAACCGAAATTCGTTGTAGCTAAATCGAGTTTGCCGTCTCGATTAAAGTCCCCCACTGCAACGCCAGAGGGATTCTCTTTAGCTGGCTTAAATAAGCTGATAGGAGTACCAAAGCTGCCCGTAGTACCCGTCCCCAACAATATGGCAAGATCTTTTGGGAAGTTGTTTTCCCCCATTGGCACTACTAAGTCGAGGAAACCGTCACTATTAAAATCGCCCGTACCAATGTCAGAAATCCTTCCTTGGCCCGAACTATAGTTTCTGGCTTCACTGAAGGTGGCAAGGACGTGGTTGTATGCTGCTAGAACTTCGGGCCGAAATGCTAAAGAGGCTGCTATTTTTCCAGTTGTTGTTTCTAGTTCCCAGTCGCCACCTTTTGCTGCACTTCCGGTGAGGTTTTTGGAGGCGGCAACGTTGGTATTTGTGAGTTGGGCGATGCGCTGGATGAAGGTGAAACCGTCTGCTTTGTGTTTAGGATCGATCGCACCTTCACGATCGAGCGCACATTCAAGATCGATCGCACATTCACGATCGATCGCACATTCACGATCGATCGCGTGTCGATCGTCTTTGGCGTATTCATCCGATCCGCCGTTCGTTTCAACCCCCGTCTCATAGCGAAAGTCCTCTGAAGAGGACTGTTTGATCGGGTTGTTTTCAGTCGGTTTCAACCGACTTGCGCTATGAGACGGGGAATTAATTCCCCGGCGGACTTTCGGACAAATGCGAGGCCCTGATGCGACATTGCAACCGTAAATCAGAATGTCCGCACCCTCGCCCGCAGGTCCGCCCTCGCCCGCAGGCCCGCCGTTCGTTTCAACCCCCGTCTCATAGCGAAAGTCCTCTAAAGAGGACTGAATACCCGCCTTTCTTTCAGTCGGTTTCAACCGACTTGCGCTATGAGACGGGGAATTAATTCCCCGGCGGACTTTGGGACAAATGCGAGATCCCGCTGCCACATTGCAACCGTAAATTAAAACATCTGCACTGTCTGTAAACGCACTCCGCCACTGCTGCAATTTCTCGGCATAAGCTTCCAGATTGCCAGAACACAATCTAGTTTTTCCCAGTTGCAAACTTCCCGGACTGCCGTGAGAAACTATGTGAATGCTATCTATATTTGTCCGAATAGCTAAAACTTCGGTAATTTGGTCGATCGCATCCCGATCCCGATCCAAAACCACTACTTCCGTACCCGGTGTTACCCCGGCAATCAAACTTTGATAATCTGCAACTTGGCGATCGATAAAGGCGATCGCACTTCCTGAAACTTGACAATTCAATTTTGACATGACACTTATTCCTGGTTTAAAAAAGAGTGAAAATTTGTTGGCTCAACCATAACAGTTGATTGTATAAAAGTCTGTAAATATTTGTGAAAATTTATTGATACATAGTCCCTCGATCGAATCGATCGGTTTGTCCGCAGGTCTGCCGGGGATTTAAATCCCCGTCTCATAGCAAAAGTCGGTTGAAACCGACTGGAAAAAAACCTTAAAATAATTATAAAAAATGTGTCTTTCAGTCCTCTTCTAGAGGACTTATGCTATGAGACGGGGGTTTGCAACCCCCGGCGGATTAATGGGTTGGTGTGGATATTGCGGCACAGTATTTGCGGTGAATTATTGCGAATTTGGATGTGAACCCACCCTACAGCTTATTGAGAATGCTGCAAGATTTCAGCTCGCACTTTCTACCGTTTTTTTATTAAATCAGGTGGCTATTTGAGAAGTTGAGTGAGTTCTCATCGACTTCTCATGACTTTTCATTAGACCTCTGGCATAATTTGGTCAGTCCTGGACGCACTCCGACAAAGAAACCGGGTTTTTTACCTAATCTTCGAGTACGAACGAAGTATTGTTGTAAAAAAACCCGGTTTCTGGGCCCCCATGCAGGAGGCAGGAGGCTCTAGGGTGTGTTTTCTTGCCTCTGAGATCCCCGGCCCCCCTTCCCAAGGGGGGAGCAAGAGTGTCAAAGTCCCCCTTTTTAAGGGGGATTTAGGGGGTTCTGAATCTGAGGTTGCAGTTTGAAAACACGCCCTAGGTAATAAGCTCATCTGTTTCAGGAATCGATCGAGTCCGCCATCGCCTTGCCGATTGCTATATTATTCTCCTTTCTTTCTAATGAAAATCTTGAGAAACTTCTTAAAAGTTACAAAAAATCTGCAACTTCAAGAGAAATATTGGCGCGGGCGGTGGTCGATCGCCCTGTTATTTGCTGTTGTCGCATTCAGGGAATTTACCACACCATCAGATAATTCCCATTTTAATTTTAACATCTCACGCCCAAAAATCATTAATTGAAAGGTTGATTTCAGCGGGAGCTCAGGGATATTGTCTCAAGGGAATTGCGGCGGAAACTTTGGTGTTGGCAATTCGATCGGTAGCGTCGGGCGCTTCTTGGTGGGACAAGGCGGCAACTGCGGAAATTCGGGCGATTTTTGCTAATCCCGAACCTGTGAAATTCGCGACTAAATCCGAAGTTTTAGACAATCCGCTGACGAAGCGGGAACAGGAAATCTTGGCTTTAGTTGCGGGGGGGAAAAGCAATCAGGAGATTGCACAAATATTGTACATTGCTCCGGGGACTGTGCGGGTGCACGTGCACGCAATTTTGCAAAAGCTAGAAGTGCGCGATCGCACTCAAGCAGCAGTGCTCGCTATTCAGAAGGGATTGGTAGCAGAAGAACTTTTGGCGATCGAACCTTGAACAGGTTCGCAGCATCGGACTTTAGTCCGCATCCAAGAAAAAACTGAAGTCCTCACTACAAACCATGGCAGTTAATTTTACTGATGACATTTAATATTGAAATTTGCTAAATTTGGTGCATATTAATTTCCGTAAGGTCATCTAACCAGAGGTGTATTGTGCCAGATTTTATCAGTTCTGTTATGAGTTCGATCGCCTTTTTCGACTCTGCCATTCCAGATATCCCAATCCTCAGCAACGGAATCGCAGCCGGGACAGAAGTAATTATCCTCGATGCGGCTGGGGATGGAGTAGCACAAATTACGGAAGTGCTAGGGAGTCGCAGCAATATTAAAAGCATTCATCTTATCTCCCACGGTCGCCCCGGGAGTTTGCAGCTAGGGGCGATCGACCTAAACTTGACAAATTTAAAAACATATGCTAAGCAATTGCAGCGGTGGTCGCGATCGCTCGCCCAGAGTGCAGAGATTTTGCTGTACGGGTGCGATGTGGCGGCGGATGATGCGGGCGCTAACTTCGTGCAGCAAATCAGTAGGCTAACAAAGGCAAAAATTGCTGCTTCCAGCGGACCTGTAGGAAGTGCAGCTAAAGGCGGAGATTGGGAACTAGATTATACAACGGGAGCGGTGTCCTCTGGGTTGGCGATCGACCCAGCCGCAAGAGCCGCCTATCAATTTGCCTTCGGCCTGCAATTTTTGGGACAAGCAGGATTTCCGGCAAATACAAATTATCCTGTTGTTGGAGGAACCCAGGTAGGTGGACTGTCGGGCCTTACCTACGCGGGCAACAACACTTACTACGCTATCTCCGACGGCCGCAATATTCCTGGTGCCAGTCCCGGCCCGTCTCGCTTTTACACCCTCACTATACCTAATGTGAGTTCGGGTATCTTGACACCAGCATTAGGACAAGTTAATTTTACAGCGGTAACACAGATTGGCAATCCGCCTCCCTTTGCCGCAGATACTTCAGATACAGAGGGCATTGCCTTAATCGGCAGTAATGTCTTCGTTTCTTCTGAAGGCAATTTCTCGCCAACTCCAACTATCCAGCCTTTTATCAATAGCTTCAACATTGCCACGGGACAGCAAAACCTAGTGCTGCCTATTTCTTCTCCCAAATACGACGTATCATCAGCAGATACTACCAGTGGCATCCGCAACAATCAAGCTTTTGAAAGTCTGACTATTACTCCCAGTCAAAGTTTTCTGTTTACAGCAACAGAAAATGCTCTCGAACAAGACGGCCCTGCTACACTTACAACGGCTACGATTGGCACGCGATCGCGCATTTTAAGATATAACTTAGGCACAAACACCGCAAACGGAGAATTTCTTTACAACACCGATCCCGGCAACGGCATTTCAGAAATGCTGGCCGTTGATGATAATACGCTGCTGGTTCTCGAACGTTTTCTCAACTTAGCAACGAATCCGCCGTCAGGCGATTTGAAGCTTTATCAAATTTCTTTAAACGGTGCGACGGACATTCAAACGAATACAGGCTTGATTGCTTCTGGTGTTGCTGGCATTACACCGGTATCGAAAACTCTGATTGCTGATTTCCCAAACACTTCAGGCTTTCCGATCAACAATTTTGAAGGGATGACATTTGGGCCTTCTCAGACGGCAACTGGGAAGCGAACGCTAATTCTTGTCAGCGACAACAATTTTGCCATTCCCACCGCATTCGCAGCGTTTGCAGCCAACAACGCACCTGTACTCGACAACAGCGGTGCGCCGGTACTAACAGCAATTAATGAAGATGTACTTGCTGCCAGCAATACCGGCACCTTAGTTTCTGCTTTAATTGCAGGTGCTGTTACAGATTTGGACACCGCTGACACTCAAGGAATTGCTGTCACGGCGACAGACAATACTAACGGCAGTTGGGAATATTCAACTGATAGCGGTGCGACTTGGACGGCATTCGGCACGCCGTCAACAGCAGCAGCGAGACTGCTAGCAGGCAATGCCAGCATCCGCTTTGTTCCCAATGCTGACTACAACGGCAGTGCTAATATCACGTATCAGTCATGGGATGGAACGACGACTAACTCTAGCGGTACTACCCTCGCGAACGGCGGGACGGCTGATATTTCAACTGCTAGCAGTAGCGGCGGTTTAGCAGCTTTTAGTACGGCCAGCGAGACAGCAACAATTACCGTTAATTCTGTCAACGATGCACCGTCTTTTGTGAAAGGGACAGACTCAAGCGCGATCGCAGGTACGGGAGCACAAACAGTTGCCAACTGGGCAACAAGCATCTCTAAGGGCCCAGCCAACGAATCCACTCAAACTGTTAGTTTCAACCTTAGCAACAACAATAACACTCTATTTACCGTGCAGCCTGCGATCGACCCAGCGGGCAACCTCACCTACACCCCAGCCTCCGGTGTCAGCGGTACTGCAACTGTCACTGCGACGTTAAGCGATAACGGCGGCACTGCCAATGGCGGCGCAAACACTTCCGCAGCCCAAACCTTCACCATCAACATTACAGCCGATGCGATCGTACCTGCTGCTGCCAATCTAGTCGCTACCAACATTATCGGCAGTGGCGGCACTACAGAAACTTTTACGGTAGACTACAGCGACAATGTTGCTGTCAACAGCAGCAGTTTGGATAATTCAGACATCCGCGTGACTGGGCCGAATGGATTTAACCAATTAGCAACATTGGTAAGCTTTACGCCGGCTGGCAACGGCACTCCTCGCACGGCTACCTATCAAATTACCGCGCCCGGTGGCAGTTGGGATGTGGCTGATAATGGGAATTATGCGATCGCGATCGAATCGGGCCAAGTTAGCGATATCAATAATAACTTTGTCGCAGCCAGTAACTTGGGAAGCTTTAATGTCAATATTCCTAGCAACCCAGGCAGTTTTAATTTTAGTGCTGCCAATTACGATGTCAGTGAAGGTGGGGGTACTGCCACAATTACCGTGATTCGGACAAGCAATACTAATGTGGCGGCGAATGTCACCTACAGCACTGCCGACGGGACTGGTAATGCAGCCAGTGACTACACGGCAACATCAGGAACTTTAAATTTTGCGATCGGCGAAACAAGCAAAACTTTTACGATTCCCATTAACGATGACACCTTAGTAGAGGGAACTGAGACTGTTGCGCTCAGTCTGAATAATCCCACAAACGGTGCGAGTTTGGGAGCGCAAAATAGGGCGACTTTGACAATTTTAGATAACGATGTAACTCCGACTCCGGTAACAACTCCAACTCCGGTAACAACTCCGACTCCGGCGACAACTCCAACTCCGGTAACAACTCCAACTCCGGTAACAACTCCAACTCCGGCGACAACTCCAACTCCGGCGACAACTCCAACTCCGGCGACAACTCCAACTCCGGTAACAACTCCAACTCCGGCGGAAAGTCCAACTCCGGTAACAACTCCGACTCCGGCGGAAAGTCCAACTCCGGTAACAACTCCAACTCCGGTAACAACTCCGACTCCGGCGGAAAGTCCAACTCCGGTAACAACTCCGACTCCGACGGAAAGTCCAACTCCGGTAACAACTCCGACTCCGGCGACAACTCCGACTCCGGTAACAACTCCGACTCCGGCGACAACTCCGACTCCGGTAACAACTCCGACTCCGGCGACAACTCCGACTCC
>NZ_JAUBVK010000025.1:0-1722 GCF_036705795.1 Microcoleus sp. ARI1-B5 | reverse complement strand
GACGGAAAGTCCGACTCCGACGGAAAGTCCAACTCCGGTAACAACTCCGACTCCGACGGAAAGTCCGACTCCGGCGACAACTCCAACTCCGGCGACAACTCCAACTCCGGTAACAACTCCGACTCCGACGGAAAGTCCAACTCCGGCGACAACTCCGACTCCGGTAACAACTCCGACTCCGGTAACAACTCCGACTCCGACTCCCACGGAAACTCCGACTCCGACTCCTGCTGGAACTCCGACTCCGACTCCTGCTGGAACTCCGACTCCAACTCCTGCGGGAACTCCGACTCCAACTCCAACGGAAACTCCGAGTCCAAATCCTGTTGACTCTGACAGCATTGGCGGCGGCAATGCCGACGATTGCATTTGCGACGAAATTACCTTACCTGCGATCGATTCGATTCCGGGCCCGAATTCCGTCGATCGCACTTTCAACGGCACCGACGACAGCGATTTCCTCACCGGCAGCAATCTCAACGACGCTATCAACGGTTTCAACGGCAACGACATCCTGCTGGGCTCAAGCGGTAACGACAATATTTATGGCGGGCGGCCCAGCAATATCCCCCTCGGCCCGAATGCAGACAAAGACTTGCTATTTGGCGGCAGCGGCAATGATTACCTCAACGGGGATGCGGGCGACGATCTCATTTTCGGTGGTAAAGGCGATGATGTGGCGATCGGCGGCAAAGACGATGACTCCATTTGGGGCGACAAAGGCAATGACACTCTGGTGGGGGCTGAGGGTAACGACTCCTTGTTTGGAGGCAGTTTTGACCCGTCTAGCCCTGAGTCGAACGGACAGGATTTGCTGTTTGGCGGTGCTGGCAACGACTTCTTAAACGGGGGAGATGCTGCGGATACTCTCAGCGGTGGAGAGGGCAACGATACGCTGAACGGCGGCAAGGGCAATGATGTTGTGGTGGGGGGTACGGGCAACGATCTGCTGTTGGGCGATCGCGGCAGCGACAGCATTTGCGGCGGTGATGGGGAGGATACTATTTTCGGCGATCGCGGGCTCGGCTTTAACGGCGAGCCAGATTTCCTCTGCGGCGGTGCTGGCAACGATCTGCTGTTTGGCAACGGCGGGAGTGACAAGCTGTGCGGTGATGAGGGCAACGATACTCTTTACGGCGGTAAGGGCGACGATTGTCTGACTGGCGGTTTGGGCAACGATATTCTCAGCGGCGGCATTGGGCGCGATCGTTTTATTTTAACCGCAGGTGAAGGCAGCGATGTAATTACTGATTTCACTAAAGGTGAAGATTTGCTAGTGTTAGCGGGCGGTTTAACTTTTGCTCAACTTACTATTACCCAAAGCCCTAATGCAGCTTCGATCGCGATTTCTCAGAACGGTCAACTCTTGGCTACTTTGAATGGAGTGGCTGGTAGTGCGATCGATCAGAATGATTTTCTCGTATTGGGGCGATAAAATTAGCCGTAGGGTGCGTCAGGAAAGAGCATTTTCACCCATACCAAAAATCCCATGCTGACGCACCATTTATGCCGTGGTGCGTCAGGAAATAGAATTATCAATCACCGAAAAATCCCATGCTGACGCACCATTTATGCCGTGGTGCGTCAGTTTTTAGAGGGTCAGTTTATCGCCAAAATCTCCCTAGCTGACACACCCTACTTCTGATTAGGACTTACGCATTGACAAATCAGCCCAAATATGCGTCAATTGCTAAAATTACGGGATTTTTTTGTCAGAGCCAG